>SBGE01000247.1 GCA_006226755.1 Deltaproteobacteria bacterium
ACTGAAATTAGATAAAGAACTATTTGGTCACGTTTCCTTTACCGACAACTGCAACAGAATTTAGTCACATACAATTTATTTGTAAAACAAAGCATACATCTCTTTCTTAAAGTAGGTTTACTTAAAGATATCTTGATACTTAAACAGATAACTTTAGATAAAGGTATGATTCGTCTATGGATCAACTTGAAGACAATATTTTGAAGATTGCTTGGATTGGAGAAGAGAGTAAGTACTTCAGAGAAATAAAAAGTACTCTTAAAAGAAAGTCTGAGCAACAAATTTCATGGTCTAATTTTGATATTTCTAATGATAATATTGGTCGTTTTTTCTTAGCAATGAATAAAAAACCATTCAACTGGGTTGTTTTTGATTTTACTAAAAATAGGAATTATAAAGAAGACTTAATTAAAATCATAAAAAAGTACCCAAAATTTAAAGATACTCATCTTATAGCAATTGTTAGATGTGATAGTGGTCATGACGAAATTTGCCTTGAAGACGCTATTAGAATACCTGTTCCTTATTTTTCCATCATAAAAGAAGATGTAGATGACATCATTGAAGACATCATGTTTTTGACTCAGAAACCGGTCCACAACCAAGATCATTTCAAAACGCTAGGATTCGGAACTGTCCTTTGGAGCCTACTGCCAGCAAGATATAAGATAAAAGATGACAATAAGTTAGAGCTGTCCCCTTTTGTTGAATCCTTAGATAATTTATCGCCCCTCAAACAAGTCATAAAGGATATGGAAATAGAGGAAGATGGGTGGACAGAAAACTGGATTAACCAACCTGATGATTTCCTCGGATTAAGGTTTTTTGCCAACGGTCAAGAAAGTCATTTTCAATGCTCAGGATTCAAAAAAAAAGGAAGCTCATATATAGTCTCACTACCTCCTGGGGATTTTAAAGAAATTCGATTACAAACCAAAAATGCAAATAATAAATCTAAAGACGAAAGAAGAAGAGTTCTCATCTATGACCTGGAGATGAAGTTTTTTCAAAGATGCTGGGGTAAAGAACACTCTGATGAAAAAGTTAATATGTACAACTATCCACTATTTTCCACAGATCACACAATAGTAGACACAATCCTCCCAGAGCTCATAATCATCAACCCATGCAAGATTGAGGATAAACTCAGCCCAACGACTGAAGAAATTGAAATCTTAATTCAAAAAATTAAAGAAAAGAGTAACTATACCCCTCTATGTGTAATTTTCAACTCCACAAATGAATATGACCACATTGAATATGATAAATTGTTAAAAATTGAACAGACCATGACTGAAAGCTTTACAGAAGAGATCTTGAATCTTTTTATTAATCACAAAGAGTTCAAAATTAACAGCCAAGAAGAATCTAAAGAGCTTCAATTCTTGTGTCCTAAAATTAATCTACCTGATCACATTATTTATATTGAAGTCCCACTCCTGCTAAATGAACTTTCTGAGAATTATCTCAAGGTAATATGTCCATTTCACCTAGAAACACCAACTCTACTCTTTGAAAGAAGTCGTCTCAAAACATTATTTTCACTTTCCCCAATTCAGCCAGAAGGCGCAGAAAATGGTGAATATTGTGGTGTATTCATCTCTGAAAGTGAGAATCAGAAAAATGATATTCGACGCTTGGTCAACAAATTGAACTTTACTCCAAAAACACTAGAGCAAGAAAAAGAACGACTTGAGTTTTTCGAATTAAACGAAAAGGTCTTGCTGGAAAGAGAAGAAGCTTTGATAAGTTTTTTGGCAGAACTAGAAGATAATGAACTTTCAGACAAAGATGAGACTGTGCAAGATACGATTTGTGAGAAAAAATTAATTGAAGAAAATAATGGCGAATGTGAGTTTCCTAAACAAAATATCCCTCTTCCTGAAGATCAAGAAGCTTCTGTTGCTTCATCGACAGATTTACCAAATGCAGATTGATTACGTTTTTTCTCATCTTCCTCTTTCGTATAAACATTTCTAACGATCATTCCTTCGATAATTTCCAAATTTTCAAGTTCACAGACGAGATGGACTCCAAGAGACAAGATATCATTGACAAGCTTTTCGAGAACTAACTGCCTTAACTCTCCCCCCTCTTCTTTTACAAGTTTACCGGACAGTCTTAGATTCCTGCCTGAACATGAGTATTGCACCTCTGCCATATTAACTCTGTATCTAGAGAATAGCTGCCTAACCTTTTTATTAATTTCAAAGCGAGATATCTTTTTCATAATCTAATCCTATCAAAGATCAGCTCTTGCAATTGAAAAAGAATTACTCATGTCGTTTTGTTAATTTAAACACTCATAATTGTATGAGTTTAATGACAAGTCAGAGAAGAGTAAAAGTCTCTTTAAATTAAACCCTTACATACTCAAAATTGGGGCAAAATTCAAAAGCCTTAATTTAATTTTGACTTAAACAATTCAATAGTTCGATTCCATGCAAGCTTAGCAGCGTCTTTACTGTAACGAGGAGTAGAGTTGTTATGAAATCCATGTTTGGTTTTAGGATAAACATACATCTTGTAGTCGATCTTATGTTCTTTCAAAGCCTTCTCGTATGGCGCTTTCATCTCATTTACTCTTGGATCATCCTCAGCATAATGAATCAACATCTTGGCCTTGATTTTAGGCACGTCTTCAATCTTTGCAGCACTTCCGTAGAAAGGAGCACAAGCTAATAAATTATCTCCTAGTTCTGTAGCTAAAAAATTTGAAACAGCTCCGCCAAAACAAAAACCTGTAACGCCAAGTTTTCCGGTTGAGAGCTTATGATTCTTAACAAACAAAGCTGCATTCTTCATATCGACAAAAATCTTGTCTCGATCCAGATTCTTTTGCATGACTTTTCCGTCTTCATCATTACCTGGGTATCCTCCAACTGCAGATAGAGCATCTGGAGCGAAAGCAAGAAATCCTTCAGTCGCAGCTCTTCTGGCCACATCTTCAATATAAGGATTTAATCCTCTATTCTCGTGTACAATCAAGACCGCAGGAAAAGGTCCTTTTCCAACAGGAGCAACTAAGTAGCCTCTCATCTTGGGAGCATTCCCTCCTGGTGAATCATAAGTGACGTATGTTGCTTTGATTCTCTCATCAGTGAAAGACACCATTTGTGCCTTGGCATAATTTGGTAGGAGTGCTTTTGCCATGGCCAAGCCTGCACCACCAACTACAGCGATGGCAGCAGCTCTATCTAGAAACTCACGTCTGGACATACCGGAGTGACAAAACTCGTCATAAAGATCAAAAATCTTGGGATCAATGTCCTTAGGGTCCATTACATGGTTTGTTTCAATATTTTCAAAGGTCTTTTCATCATTCGTCATAAGCACTTCCTTTCAGATATGGTAGTATCCATGACATGAGAAGTTTATTAATTTTTGCATTCCTGATCCTAACTTCCTGTTCGTCAAAGAATTGGCGTGATGCTTCAAGAGAAAGTGCAGGCATTGCACCAAAAGCTTCCGAACTGAAAGAAGACATTGTTCAAATCTATCACGCCAGGGCCTTTCGTTGGCGCGGATGGTTCGGGATTCACCCTTGGATCGCCTGGAAGAAAAAAGACGATAAACAATACACCGTGGCCCAAGTGACTTCATGGAATATCAGAAGACATGGAACAGCAATCAAAGTAGAACAAGACCTCCCCGATCGAAGATGGTACGACAGCTTTCCCCATATCATTTTTGAAGCAAGAGGAGAGAAGGCTTCAAAAATTATTGAACAGCTCAAACCTTTGATCGATAAGTACCCTTTCAAAGATTCCTATCGTGTCTGGCCAGGCCCCAACTCGAATACATTTATTTCATATTTGATAAGAAATATCGATGAACTTGATATCGAACTTCCTGCCACTGCCATTGGAAAAGATTATTTTGGAGCAACATCTTTCTTCTCAAACACAGCTTCTAATACTGGGGTCACTATTTCTGCTCTTGGAGTCCTCGGATTCACTCTAGGTGTTGCAGAAGGTATTGAAGTAAATCTTTTTGGATTGCACTTTGGTTTGGATTTGTGGACACCTGCAATCAAAGTCCCGTTTGCTGGAAGACTCGGTTTTCCAGATAAGGGAATGTAAATCTACCCGAGCCTCACACATCTCATGGCCATGGATGCATTTTGATAGCCTTCATGGTCAAAATGAACGTTATCATCTTTATAACTGGCCCCAAGAACATAGAGCAAGGGGAGATAATGCTCTAATGTTGGAATACTCAGTCTACCTTCTTCAGTCTTAAGAGGATCGTCTATAAGAGCATCGAAATCTTTCTTAACAATCTTCTCCTTAACCCATAGATCAAACTTCTTGGTCCACTCATGTGGAGGAGCATTTGTATTCCAATCAAGCTTTCTAAGATTGTGTACGATGTTTCCACTTCCGGCGATTAATACACCTTCTTCTCTTAAGAAAGCTAACTTCTCACCTAACTTGAAATGCTCTCTTAATGAAAAACTACGGTTAAGACTTAACTGGAGAACAGGAATGTCTGCATTAGGGTAAACATGTCTGAGCACGGCCCATGTTCCATGATCAAGTCCCCACTTATTATCAATTTGAACATCGCTGATTTTTTGATGAATTTTATCAGCCAAATCAGAAGATCCTTTAGCTGCATATTGAATCTCGTAAAGAGGTTTTGGGAATCCACCAAAATCATGAATTGTCTTCGGCGTATTCATGCCTGTCACCAGACTGTCTCCAGTTTCCCAATGTGCGGAGACCATCAAGACGGCTTTGGGTTTGGGGATCAGACTTCCCATTTTTTTCAAGTCATTGGTATAAGCGTTTTCTTCGATGGCATTCATCGGAGATCCATGACCAAAGAAAACGACTGGCATTTTTTTGCTTTCCATAACTCATCCTAACATTCATCACAAAAGATTTGGAAAAAATGAAGATACCGATTTCTTATTAACTCTATAAGTAAATTATTTCATCTTAAAGAAGGGGGAGCAAACTCCCCCTGTGATCATTTTTTCTTGTCAAAAAATTCAGCAAGATGCCTGAGGAAGCTGGCAACTTCTTTAGAGTCACAACAAGCACATCCACAACAGCTCTTTTCTTTTTCATTACTCATGATTTCTCCTTTACCGACAACAGTCAGCTTTTTCGATTTCATCAGCGAGCTCGCGTAACATTTTGGCAAGGTCTGCAGCCTTGAGATCATAGAACACTTCTTTCCCCTCTTTCCTGGCGCCAAGAACTCCAGCTTCCTTAAGTTTCGAAAGATGTCGACTCACAACCGAAACATCAATCGAACAACAACTTGAGAGCTCACCTACATTGGCTTCGCGACAGCCGCAGAGATGACGAATCATGCTGAGTCGATTGGGATCTGAAAGAACTTTAAAAAGATGGGAGAATTTATCTATAGTCTTTTTCTTCATATTTGCATACTAATGCAAATATAAATTTGAGGCAATACTTATTTGCACAAAAATGCAAATGTCCCAATTTTCCGAAAACTTAGCTAAGCGGAACGAGTTTCTTTTGTAGATTTTCCAAGGTCGAAATAGTGCTGGTATTCACTCCAATGTGAACCAGTCTGGCCCCAGCGTCGATATTGGGTTTGATATTCTTCCCAATCACATACCCTTCTCGATCTGAACGCACTTCTTCTTTGGTTTGCCCAAAGACATCGTGAACCCTGGCAATAACCTGCCCCTTCTTCACAAAATCAGTAAGGTTTGGAAACACTTCAACAATTCCGCCTTTTGTGGAATAGAGCCAGTAGGAATGTTCACATATGACTGTATCATGGATGAAGTTTTTCACTCTCCCTTTGATCATCTTGAGATGTCTCATGGTATTGAGAACACCATCGAGAGTGTCATCAACCAACTGCTCTTGAAAGGCACTTGGATTTCCAATCTCTACCGTAATACATGGAATATTATTATCATTCGCCCAGGCCCTTAACGTTCCAGCGTCATCATATTTCTGAACAATGATCTGAGGGTTTTGCAGATAGGCCATGGTTCGACAGGCATCATTTTCCAAATCGGCACGAATATAAAGACTGTTCACTCGCCCAAAGCTGGCGGTGTGAAGATCCAAAAGATAATCAAACTTGTTAATGATCTTATTTACAAACTGATGAGCATACATCGCACTCGAAGAACTTTTTGGATTCCCGGGCATAATTCTGTTCAAATCAACTTTGTCATTAAAATATCTCTGACCTTGAAGATATCCAGGAATATTACTGATCGGACACATAATCAGGTTTCCAGACATGGTCTCTGGCTTAACTTTCTTGATCAGTTTGAAAATCGTGGAAATCCCATTCAACTCATTTCCATGCAGCGCGGCAGTGATTCCAAGAGAGGGTCCAGGATTGGCTCCTTTGATAACAATCAAAGGCACTCTCCATGGTACTCCCAGAGAGTTATCTGACAGATAGATATGAAACCGATGGACTTTACCCGGCTCAAGTGAGTTGATACGTAATGATTCTTTTGCTTTGATATGGATGATTTTGCTCATAGTCTGTATTTTCCTCGCATTTTTCGATCTTGCATATAGGAAAAATCGACTTTCAACATAAATAAATTGCAACTATTGCAATACATTGTCTAAGCAATGCCAAACTGCCTCAAGTTTGTTATAAGCACTGAGTGAAAAGGCTTATGACATTCTCAACATTGTCCTGTTCCGGCTATCTGATTTGGATAACTCTAACATCTATACCGACTGGATTTGTCGCTGGAACATTCATTTATTCCAAGGGCTATTCCTATATGCTTGATGATCCGAGGGCCTGCGCAAATTGCCATGTCATGAATGATCATTTGAAATCCTACGAACGATCTTCACACCATCATGTCGCAAACTGTAATAGTTGCCATACCCCTGAGGGATTTATTCCAAAATATTTTTCCAAAGCAGTTAATGGCTGGAATCACGGATTGGCATTTACAACAGGAAATCACCCTTGGCCTTTAAAGCTAACAGACTATAACAAAAAAATAACTCAACAATCTTGTATGAAATGCCATCAAGGAATTTTACAAACAAACCATAATGACAAAGTAAACTGCATCCATTGTCATTCAAGTGTAGGACACATCCGATGAAAAAATTAAAACCTACCCATATCATGGGATTTATTATTTCTGCGGCAATATGCTCAGCTTGTTTTGTACTGGCTCTAAATGTTTTAGAAAAAAAGAATGAAGCCAAGTACAACAATTTCAAAGTTAAAAATATTGATGCACTTGAAGATGACCCTGCGGTTTGGGGAATGAATTACCCTCTTCAGTATGAAGACTACTTAAAAACTGTTGATCAAGAACGAACTAAACATGGTGGAAGTGAATCTATTCCAAGAACTCCTACGAATAATGATCCGAGAGCAAAAGTCTCTCAAAGCAAACTTGTCGAAGACCCTAGACTCGTAACGATTTGGGAAGGGTACGCGTTCTCTAAGGACTTTAGAGAAGAGAGAGGACATGCATTTATGCTCGAAGATCAACTCTACACTCTTAGGCAAAAAGTTGGTCAACCTGGGACTTGTATCAATTGCCACGCATCGACCTATAAGGCCATGATGACTTTGGGAAATGGGAATTTAGAAGATGGTTTTCATAAATTAAACAAAATGCCTTATTTTGAGGCAAGTAAGCATGTCAAACATCCTGTTTCATGTATTGACTGTCATGATTCTGCAAACATGAACTTAAAAGTAACAAGACCTGCTTTTATTACCGGAATAAAATCATTTAAAAAATCCATTGGAATAAAAGATTATGAAGTAAACAAAATGGCGACAAGAGCAGAAATGAGAGTCTTTGTCTGTGCCCAATGCCATGTGGAGTATTACTTCAAAGGCAATGAAAAAACTCTTACCTATCCTTGGGATAACGGTCTTAAGGCAGAAGATTCACTCAAATATTACAATGATATGAAATTTGCAGATTGGACTCATAAAAAAACTGGTGCAAAACTTCTTAAAGCACAACATCCAGAATATGAACTCTACTCTCAAGGCATCCATGCAAAAAGTGGAGCTAGCTGTGTAGACTGCCATATGCCCTACAAAAAAGTTGGAGCAATCAAGATTACTGATCATCATGTAAACAGCCCTCTGTTAAAAGTAGGAGCATCCTGTCGAACTTGCCACAATAAAAGTGAAAATGAGCTAGAAGCGAGAGTCGTATCAATCCAAGAAAAGCATCTCGAAATGAGAGACATCGTTATGGATGCCCTGGTGAGCTACATCCAGAAACTATCAAATAATCAAAATCATCCAAGAATTGAGAAATTACGAGAATATCATAGAAATGCTCAGTACTATCTGGATTTCATTGAAGCTGAAAACTCATCTGGATTCCATGCTCCCCAGGAAGCGGCTCGTGTTTTAATGAAATCAATGGATTTAATAAGAAAGGGTGAAGATTTGCTTAGTAAGCAACAATAAAAGAACCTTCTGATTTAAAAGTCATTTAAGAAATTCGACAAAGAATTTAACACGTCCGATAGGAGCTACAGAGTGTAAGACTTGTGGCTCCACCACTCCGAAACGGTCTATTGAAAGTTCTACTTCTTCAACTTCTTCAGCTTCTATCCTGTAGAGTAAACGTCCCTCAACAATGTTGATCTTTCCCCAAACCCCTTCTTTAGTAGAATGATTTGAAAGAAGTCCTTTCGGAATTGTCGTTTCATCAAAGACGTCAGTTCTTTTATAAGGAGAAATATTTGGTGGGAGATTCTTCATATTAAATTAAGCGTCCCATTTATTACAGGACGCTGAAATGATATAACACTTTATTTGTTATTTTCCTAAAACATCATTTCTTGTTGTTTCAGCAATGGCCGCAGCTTCAGCGATCAACTCATCAGCTACTCCAAGTTCTTTTAACGTAGCCCCCAAGTTTTCAACCACGGCATTGAAATGGTCGTCATTTAATCCTTTCTCTACCAATTTGGCATGAGCATCTCTCATATTTTTGCCGTCATAATTGTTTGGACCACCAAAAGCAAAAGTCAAAAACATAATTTGCTTTTTTCTTTGGGCATTCATATCAATCCCTTCAAAAAAGCCATTGATCCGATCATCCGCAAGTACTTTTTCATAAAATACATCTACAGCAGCATTAACGGCATCTTTTCCACCAATTCTTTCAAACAAACTAGACATGATTTCTCCTTAAATATACATTTAAAATACATATTATGAATTCTAAGAGTTGATGATATTCAAGTAAATAGGAAATTTTGTATGCGACTAGCCACATTCACCGACTACAGTTTACGAGTATTGATTTTTCTTGCACTTAAAGAGGATGAACTCTCTACTGTTGCAGAAATTGCTGATAAATATCAGATCTCAAAAAATCATCTCGTAAAAGTTGTTCACAAGCTTTCGACGCTTAAAATCATAGATTCATTTAAAGGAAAAGGTGGAGGAATTTCGTTGGCTATTTCTCCAGAGGATATTAATGTTGGAAAAATAGTAAGAGAGCTAGAAAAAGACTCTCTTCTCTTGGAATGTTTTGGAAGTAGTTCTGAGTGTAAAATTAATCCTGTTTGCAAAATGAAAGCTGCATTAAGACAAGCTGAAAACAATTTCTACAATACACTCGAAGAGTATTCTCTGGCCGATTTAACAACCAACCAGAGACAACTTTCAAGTATTCTTTTTAGTTAGAGTGGTGCGACAAGGTCCAGACTTCCGTATTTGTGGAGATCAATAATCCCACCGTGAACAGGATTCTTACCGATATATTCGGTATTCATTTCATCAACCACTTGCCAGAAGTTCTCGGCATTCTGATCCAATCCATACTTCATGTTGAAGACCAAGAAATCACCGCGAGTTTTAATTCCTTTCATATGAGATAGAAATTTATCAACGTTAGCGGCATCAATCATGTAGATCTTTTCAGGATAGTTCACGAAAATCCCTTCATAGATTTCCAAAGTATCAAGTGATGGTTTTCTTTGAGTTTTCTCGTAGTCAGAATCAGTGAAACTCAACTGATTTCTGGTTTTGTAGTAACGATTCGCTGTAATGGTGAACCAGGACAATGAGCCATCGTCTTCTTGTACTCTCAAATATGAAACGTTTGGCATATGAGTGGCCATACCACCTTTACTTTCCACCAAATTCTCAAGTTTGGACTGAAGATTGTCTTCACTCATATTTCCTGACTTGATAGAGAAACTTCTCTCACCAATCACTTCTTGTTTGAATGTCTTGGTTAGAACTTCTTTGATGAAGTCTTTATAACTAATCAAACTCTCAAAATCGTAGCCATTGTCTTTTTTGTACGGGTAAGTGAAGTCATTCACAAACTCATAGTTCGGATCAAGGCCTTCCACCAAAGAAGCTCGGATTCCTTTTCTAAAAGTATGAGGAATCAAAGACAAGAAGAGGTTCTCAGCTTCTTTTTTTACATCAAAGAGATAAGTCACAACCCTAGACTGACCAAGCATGGCCTCAGACACTTCCGTAGCGACATTACATAGGTAGAAATATCTTTCAAAGTTTGCAAAATCCAAAAGAAGTACTGAACGTGGAGCTTTTCCAAGTTGTCCTTGGTGAGCGGAAGCTGTCCACTGGTGTCTGAGAACAGTCACTACCGCATTCTTATCTTCGCCATTTTCTCCAACCCAGATATCATCTGAAGTCAGACCTTCAGGGCGAAGTTTCTTATAATACTGTCTCTTAATCTTGGCGTAATTTCTCT
>SBGE01000254.1 GCA_006226755.1 Deltaproteobacteria bacterium
CTTCAGGCCTGAAGTTGAAGCCTTCTTCAGTCGTTGGTTTCAAGCCGCCTAGACCTTTGTGGTCGTCATATGCATAGACGATGGCAAAGTGAACAAGTGGCTTTTCATCTTCATCCAATGAATCCTGCCAGACCCAGACTTTTTCCTCATTGGCCTTCAAAGAGCCAAGCATCTGGTCAATTTCGTTCTGTTCTTTGATCGGATCACCGATAATGTATTTCAAATCCATGAAACCATTATCGGTGTTTTATAAAGAAAAAGGTAGAGGGAGAATTGTTCAAGAAGCCTTTTGGTCGTTCTCTTTTTTATGGGAGACAGCATCGAGATAAGTGTTGATACTTTCTGGCACCTCGGCAAAAAAATCAGACTCTCTGAATCGGATTTCAGAAGTGATGTCTTTTCCTGTCTCAGCTGCTTCATTGAAGGTTCTTTGTAGTCTGAACATCGGACCAGCTATTCGATGAGAGAAGAACAGACCCCAAAAGGTGATCGCTACAGTCAGGACTGAACTTGCAATCAGATAGATTCTGGCCATATAAATCTTCTGATCATTGATCAACATGAAGTAAGCGTGATCAGGGGCAAGACCCATGGCTCTTCCTCTGGAAATCATTTGATCAAAAAAGAGGTAGTTCGAAAGAAAAAACACCAATAGAGAAAATGCCGCCCATCCTAAAACCCAAGCCATGAATTTGTATTGAAATCCTGGATTGATAAGATAGATTTTTCCTCTAAAAAGATATCGCCAGAAATCCCAACGTTCATCTACTTTCGTTTCTTTTTCTTTACTCAATGTCGTCATAATATGTCCCTTCTTCATCAGTATCTTGTTTATCTAATTCTTTAAGTTTGGCTCCGAAGTCATTTTTAGGAAGTTCTGAAGCAGTTGCTCTTCCTATTTTTACTCCTTCAAGAGGTTTTGGAGGCAGTTCTTTTTCATCGATTCCCTTGAAAGCAAAAACCTTCTTTGTGAATTCATCTGAATCGAGATACTCATTTAAGTTCATCCACTCAATATCAGTTAGGTTGAGAAAAGTTTGAAGATTGATCATTTCCTGAGAAGCGACTTCTTCAAGTGACATTCTTTCTTCGATTAAAAGATATAGAATTTGCTCAATTTCAAGGCTGTCGAGATTATTGAGTTCAATTCCCAATTCTGATTTCATTTTACTTATTTTCAATCTTCCAGTTCTTAGATCTGAAAGATTGTATTTTGGGGCGAAGAGTTTCTCCTCCCAAAGCTCACGAAGGTCCGTAAGAATGATCTTCATATCAGCAAGTTCTTCTTTGCGTTCTGCTCTCGCAACGACTTGGTCTTTGAAGTCTTCAATTTCTTGAAGTTGCTTGCTTAGTTGCGCTTGTGGAATTTCTTTCTCATTCAAAAAACTACTTTCAGCAATCACTTCGCCGGCTTCATTCTGAATTGGATCAGGAAGAAGCATTTTGTAAGTGAAACTGATCATGAAAATCATGAATGTCAGTAATGCAAGAATTCTCATCTAGTGACCTTTATATTCAAGGCCAAGATTTTGATTCGACTTACAGGACAGTCTGAAACGTACAGCTACAAAATCGTTTCCGACATTATAGAAATCTGGGGATCAAACTCAACGATATCAGTGAAAAAAAGCGAAAGTTTAAGGATTTAAGGGCTTTAGGGGGAATTTTTGTTATTTTTTTGTTTGGTGTGATTTGGCCTGATTTTGACCAGAATATTGGGCAAAAAAAAAGGCCCGTATGAACGGGCCTTGATTTTAAAGATCTTAGAGGTTGCTGTTGACGAAGTCCCAGTTAACCAATTTCCAGAAAGCTTCAATGTAACTTGGACGAGCATTTCTGTAATCAACGTAGTAGGCATGTTCCCATACGTCGATTGTCATAAGGGCATTCAATCCATGAGTCATTGGAGTGTCGGCATCATCTGTATTGAGGATAGAAAGTTCTCCTGATCCATCAGTAACAAGCCATGTCCAACCTGAACCAAAGTTTGTAGCTGCAGAGTTTGAGAATTCTTCTTTGAACTTGTCAAAAGATCCCCACTTGGCATTGATCTTTTCAGCAACCGCACCAGTCGGAGCACCACCAGCATTTGGAGCTAGACAGTTCCAATAGAAAGTGTGGTTCCATACTTGGGCAGCGTTGTTGAAAAGGCCACCTTTGGATTTCTTGATGATATCTTCTAGGCTTGAATTTTCAAATTCAGTACCTTTGATTCCGTCATTAAGTTTTGAAACGTAAGCAGCGTGGTGCTTTCCGTAATGATACTCGATTGTTTCTGGTGAAATGTGAGGCGCTAGCGCATCGTTTGACCATGGAAGTTCTGGTAGTTTGTGCTCCATATTATTCTCCTGTTAGGTAAAAATATCCTTACTGCTAATTTAGGTAATGTTATAGGTGGAAGTCTTAGATTGTGCAAGGAGGGGCGCTAAATGCTCTTAGACACACATCGCATCGTATCGAAGTCTAGCGATCCAGTCGGGTGTTCCAGTTTAGGAATAGGCATCAAAAAAAGGGGATGAATCGTGAAACCATATGAGTTAGCCTAATAGCGGTTTTTTATTTGAGACTGGAATTAAAAATGAATGCGACTCTAAGCCTTACTTTGCTACTCCTAACGACCAGTGCCTTGGCCCTATCAAAACCTAAATGGGTGAATTCTCCAGATGAGTTTTGTCCCCCCACATTACTATGTGCAGTAGGAGAGGGAACAGGACAAATGAATGCTGAGATCAATGCCAGAGCGGGCATCGGAAAAGTCTTTGAAACCAAAGTCAAATCAAAGATGACAATTAATACCTCGTCGAGTCAGACGAGTGATTCAGATTCAATTCTCTCCGGAGGAATGGATGAAGACACTTATCAACAAGTCACAGAAGTCTCTGAAGCTGTTCTTGATGGTGTTGAAATCAAGGAAACGTGGGAAAGTAACGAATCCGTCTTTGCTTTAGCCAGTCTACATAAGAGAAAAGCAGCTGATCGTCTGGCCACCAAGATGAATGAAATTGATGAGCAAATCAAAACTCACTACGAATTAGGAAAACGATCTGATCTTTCAAAATGTTTGAAACTTTTGAAAGTCAGAACAGCTTTGGACCTTCGATACGAAATTTTAAAAGGTAGCCGTTATCCTGGCTCTATCTCCTATTCACAGATCATGAAAAAGAAACGTGAGAAGAGCAAACTTGGAACAACAGTTCTTTTGGATTTCAAAGAAGTTGGAAAGATCAGTGAAGTAGGAACCTGGGTGAGAGAGAAGCTTCTTGAGGAAGATTTCAAAGTCGTCAGAAGAGATGGAAAGGCTCATACCTTTGCTGTTGAAGGTTCACTGGCTTCTGAAGAGCAATATATGAACGTGAAGGGATGGGTGAAATACAAGTTCCTTCTCTCTGTTAAATCAAAAAATGGAAACGGGGAAGTGGTGGGCTCTGTAAGCCATACAGTTCTTCAAACCGGGCGCTCTCTTAAACAAGCCTATGAGAAAGCTATCCCGTCAATAAAACGCTTTATTAATGAAAACCTAGACCAACTTAACATGGATTAAAGGGGAAAATTATGAAAAAACTATTTGGTTTTTTGATCCTTACTTCGCTACTTGCAACGGGCTGTTCAAGTACAAAAAAAGAAGAATTGCCTGAGGATCGTGAACACGAAGACATCAAAAGAGATTATGAAGTAAGAGACGCAAGCTCCCCAAAGAGACCAGGCTGGGTTGAGGATGCTGAAGTTTGGGCAAAAGGACACGGAAAGGATACGAAGAAATTCAGATTCTTCTCTTTTGAAACTGAGCCAAAAGTTTCAAGATCAATTTCTTGTAATATTGCAAAGGCCAACGCCAGAGCTGATATCGCCGGAGAGATCGCTACTTTTATCGATAAGTCTTTAACGACTGCAACTGAAGGTAATGCCAACATTGATGAAAACAATCCACAGATTGAATCTTTAAAGCAATATGTAGAAAATACATTGGCTGAAAAAATCCAGGCTTTGATTCACGGGGCAGCAGTTGAGAAAACTTACTGGGAAAAAAGAAAATATTTGAAGAAGCTAGGCGCCAAGAAAGATTTTACTGGATGGACCTGTGCTGTTTTCCTTAGAATTCCTAGTGAAAGACTTAATACAGCTATCGATGAAGCTGCAAACTTTGTTGTTAAGAAAGCTGATCCTGAAATTCGCGAAAAAGTGAAAAAGGCAATGAATGATGCCAGTGCGAATTTTGTGAAAGCTAAAGCCGGTGAAATTTAATAAAAGGGGAATTCTATATGAAAAAAACGACACTCATCCTCCTTGTGGCCCTTTTTGGTCTAACAAGCTGTGGAAGTTTTAAGGCGAAAAGAGTTGGTTCTGCTGAATCTGATGAAAAAGCAATGGAAATCACTGACAAGTGGGTTTCTGGTGATACAGAGAGAGTTGTTGCTGACGTGGTCAAGCAACTTGCTGGTCATAAGCAGTTCAAAAAATATTTGAGTAGACACGGAAAAGAGCCTACCGTTTTTATTGGAGAGGTAAAGAACCTTACTAGTGAAGCTTACTTCCCAATTAATGACATCAATGATGAGCTTTTGAATGAAATGTCTGCTTCAGGAGATTTCATTTTGGTTGATCAAGCCGCTAGAGAAAAGATTCTTAAAGAGATCACTTACCAAAACGATGGTATGGTTGATCCTTCAACCGCAAAAATGGTTGGTAAGCAAACAGGTGCTGACCTAATGGTTTTTGGTAACGTTTACATGAAGCCTGAGACCAGAGATGGAAAAACCATCAAGCAATACTCTATCAACATCAGAATGACTGATATTGAAAGAGCTGTAGAAGTAGTTAGAACCAGAGTCAAGCTTTCAAAATACTCTGAACAGAAAGCTTCTGGATGGTAATCAAAAAAATATCTTGTTTTATTCTTATCGCTCTTCTGGTGACGTCATGTTCATCAGGAGGGCGAAAGTCTCGCGCTCAGCTTAGAGAGCAATTTCAAACTGGACAGTTTGAAGCTGCTCTCAAAACAGTAAGAGAATCTGACTATTACAAAGAGAAAAATGAAGAACTTCTTAAGCTTATGGAGCTTGGAATGATTCACCATGCAGCTGGAAACTATTACCAGTCTGTTCTTGAACTCAATAAAGCCAAAGAACTGGTTCAAAGACTTTACACAGAAAGGCTTTCTCAAAAAATGAAGAAGGCCATCGCTAATGATAATTACGATATCTTTTATGGTGCCAGCTATGAACGTTCAATGATTCATTTTTATCTGGCCCTGAATCATTATCTGATCTGGCAACGAGGTTGGTATGAAGCTTACAGTCCAGATGGAAAGAACCAAATTGCTCAAAAAACACTGACTCCAAGTGAAAGAAACACAGAAATCCTAGCTGCGAGAGCAGAAATAGTTGCATGGGATTCATTTCTCCAGACTCTGAAAAATGACAAACTAGGGGAGAGTGTTTTTAAAAATGATATGCTCGCAAAGACTTTTGGTGGTCTGATTCATGAGGCCATTGGGACCCGAAACGATCAGCAAATTGCTCTTCAGCTCTACAAAGATGCCAAAGAACTGCTTCTAAAAAACTACAACGGTTATAAAACATTCAATTCTAATTACAAAAAATTCAAACAAGATTTTGAGAAGCTTCCTAAAATGAAATTGGAAGACGTGAAGAAAAATTATGTCTCACCAACAAATTATCAGAAATCATTGGAAGATTTTCTTGATTACAAAGTTCTTTATCTAACCAAACTGATCCGTCCTCAAGACTTCAAAAAACTTGTGGGTATTTATAACCCCTCTAAAGATGTCTTGGACCAAGTAAATAAAGAAAAGAAATTTCATAATATCTCTCTTGTTTTTCAAGATGGGATGATCCCCAAAAAAGTTGCTGATAAACAGTACTATGGTCTAGGTAAGGCCTTAAATGATCCAAAAACAAGTGCTATCGCTCGATTTGGTGCAGCCGTTTTGACAGTATTTGCCGCACAACAATTGAGGCTATTGCCGCCTCCTGGAAGCTATAACCCCGGCGGATCCTATATGGGAATTAAGATGGCTGAGGCAACAGTTGCTGGAGCAGCCATCAGTTTCGAACTGCCAAAGATTCTCAATACTCCGGAAAATGAATTTTCCTTTCTCCAGGTTTACGATAGTGCAGGAAAATTGATTGAAGAAAGACCAGTGACCCTAGTCAATCCAATGGGTGATATTGCTGAAGAGGCCATCGCAGAAGAAGCAACTGCTCGTTACTTTAGAACAGGAGCTAGACTTGCGACTAAGCATGCAGCGGCGATTGCTGCCAGTTTTGCTACCTATTCGGCCATGAAAGGAAAGAATAAGAATAACGATTTTTTTGCCAGGCAAGCAGCAGTTTTGCAATATCTGGCTGTTTCAAAAGGAATCGAAGCTTCTGAGAGGGCTGACACAAGATTCTGGTCAACCCTACCAAGCAACTTGAGACTGACTTCAATGTATCTCCCAAAAGGGGACTATCAGTTTAAATTGAGAATTACTACAGGTCCCAATGCCCCAGCAGGAACAGGTCGAATTGTCGGTCTTGGGCCGGTGAAAGTTGACAGTGAAGATCGGGTAAGATTGGTAAATTTTAGAACTTATCAGTAATTATTTAACCTCTTGACAGTATTTTCAGGCTAAAAAAATAAAGTTCATTCAGTTTTGAGACGAATAGTCTCAAGATGAGCAAATGTATCCTCTTTCTTTTAATTTCAGTTTCTTTCACCGTCCAGGCCGGTGGCTTTGGTAAATTCAAAAAAAGAGTTATTGATATTGATGGAGCTGACTTTGTACCAGGTAAAAGATGGTATCGATCCAGTGAAAATGCTCAAGAGAAAATCGATAAACTTCTCCAAATTCTATCAGAATCTCGTACCGGTCAAAAACTTATGAGCCAGGCTTCGGCGAAAGCTGCCAAAGAAGGAAAGACCATCAATGAACTTTTCAAAGTTGGTGAAGGTTCACTCCTTGATACGACACTTGTGAGAAGATTCTCTCAAAATGATCCCTCAGTCATTCAATACGAAACAAGATCTACAATTTTCATCAATAAGACTCATAGCTATTACAATGCCGTTTTGGATATGGCCCATGAGTTGACTCATTATACTTTTAGAAAACCATTCAACCCTTATGTTGATAACTTTGACCCAGGCGAATTTGTTCGCTCTACAGTTGAAGGAACAGGTGGAGAAGTTGAAGCCTACCTAGTTGAATGTAAAGTCATGTACGAACTTTTTCCAAGTCGCACTTCAAAGAATTCAAACTGTGGAATGGTCAAAAATCCTGAAACAGGAAAGTTGTCTAAAGCTTTGGCTGTTGAGCAGTTCTATAGGGTAGGTGGACATATCCGCTCTTATGAAAAAGATATGGATGTTTACAATATCAGTAAAACAGAATTTCCTTATTTGTCCTCTGGTGAGGCCACTTTTATCAGTAGCGCATGGGGTCTTCCTTATCCTGTCGCAGCACTCAAAGAGTACAAAACGATTATGGGGAAAGTGTGTCAAAACGATCAAAAACGTTTAGTCCTGATGCAAAAAAATCTTGGACGTCTACCTGCCAGTGAATCTACAAGTCCTATGCAAAGGCAGTATAAGACTTTCTTTAGCTCCTATCGCAATCGCTGCGAAAAATTCATGTAGGCCGATCTAGAAACCTCTTTAACCACTGACTAACCTTTGTCTCTATGCATATATTGCGCCGTCACACATATGTTCAATAATTCCTTTAAATCACACGGGATTCGTTGACGATATTCCCCTGTAAATGTAAAAATATGGCATACTTGGACTACAAAAAATTGCCGGCCTACTTTGGTCGGAATTCCTTTATCGCGCACTTTTAGGAGAATCCATGCAAGATAGTGTCGTAATGATGAAACTCGATGACTTTTTAAACTGGGGAAGAAAGAACTCCCTTTGGCCAATGACTTTTGGTCTCGCTTGTTGCGCGATTGAGATGATGGCCACTGGTGCTTCAAAGTACGACCTTGAAAGATTTGGTTGTGGAGCATTTATGGCAACTCCAAGGCGTGCTGACCTTATGATTGTTGCAGGTACTGTAACACTTAAGATGGCGACAAGAATTAAAACTCTCTACGAGCAAATGCCAGAACCAAAATATGTTATCTCAATGGGCTCTTGTGCAAATAAGGGTGGTCCATACTGGCAACACGGTTACCACGTGCTTAAAGGTGTTGATGAGATCATTCCTGTTGATGTTTACGTTCCAGGATGTCCTCCAAGACCTGAATCATTGATCGAAGGGATCATGACTCTTCAAAAGAAAATCGCAAACGAAAGACTTCTAAGAGATAAGTGGGTAAAACATGCATAGTGAATGGACTTCCAAGATCAATGCAGCTGTTAGCGGAGCCAACGCTGAACACGTAGCTGCTGAAGTTGGTGACGACACAATTTTCGTCGCTTCAGAAAAAATCCTCGACGTCTGCAAGTATCTTTATTCTGCAGAAGGAATGGAATTCAACGTTCTTCAAGTTGTAACAGGAACGGATTACGAAGATAGAATCGAAGTAAGCTATGTACTTGCTTCTTTCATTAATAATCTGGAATTGATTCTTAAAGTAAAACTTCCAAAAGCCTCTAAAGACGCAACGCCTGAGCTTGAGTCTGTATGTAGTGTTTGGAAAGCAGCTAACTTTCTTGAAAGAGAAACTTACGACATGGTCGGTGTGATCTTTAAAAATCACCCAGATCTTAGAAGACTACTTTGTCCTCAAGACTGGGAAGGCTGGCCACTTAGAAAAGATTACGTGGTTCAAAAAGTATACGCGGGAATGGAAGTCAATCCTGCCCACAAAATCAATACTGCTGATATCTACTTTGGTGAAAAACTTAAGAGTAGTGCTGCAGATCCAAAGAAATTTTCTTATAGCTGGAAGAAGCCTGAGTTCTATCCTGAAGGAGCTCAAACTTCATCAACAACGGAAGGCGAGTAAGCGATGGCCGATACAAATCTTGAAACAAAATGGATTGGTGATGGTGCAGACATGGAGAAGATCAAGTCTGACCTTCTAACCTTGAATATGGGTCCTCAGCACCCTGCAACCCACGGGGTTCTTCGTGTTGAAATCCAAACTGACTCTGAAATCGTCGCAACGGCTAGGCCTCACCTTGGTTATCTTCACAGATGTATGGAAAAGCACAGTGAAAATCTAGAGTGGAGACAGGTCATTCCTTATGTAGACAGAATGGATTATCTCGCTGCCATGAATATGGAACTTGGTTACTGTCTTGCTGTTGAGAAAATGCTCGGAACAGAAGTTCCTAGAAGAGCTGAATACATCAGAGTTATGGTTTCTGAACTTCAAAGAATTGCATCGCATTTGATGTTCTTTGGTGTTTACGCCATTGACCTCGGTGCTTTCTCTCCTTTCCTCTACGCTTTCCAAGATAGAGAGTTCATTCTTAGAATTTTTGAAGAACTTTCTGGTGCCAGACTTCTTTATAACTACATCTGGCTTGGTGGTGTTTGGAACGACATTAATGATGATCAACTAAGAAGAATTGAAACCTTCTTGGATGAACTTGATGAAAAACTTCATAAGTATCATAACCTAGTTGGCGAGAACCACATCTTCGTGGGACGTACAGCTAACGTAGGTGTCATGAATAAAGACTACTGCTACCAATACGGTGGAACAGGAGCTGTTCTTAGAGGAGCTGGAGTTGATTGGGATCTTAGAAAGAAGAGACCATATGGAATCTATGAAGAGTTTGATTTCAATGTACCAGTTGGTGAAGGGACCAAAGGAACTCTTGGAGATGCTTGGGATAGATACTGGGTCAGAGTTAGAGAGATCTGGGAATCAATCAAGATCGTAAGACAGTGTCTTGAAGGAATTGAAGAAGGTCCGATCATGGGGAAAGTTTCTAAAGTCCTCAAAGTTCCGGCCGGCGAAGTTTATATGAGAACCGAGTGTCCAAGAGGCGAGCTAGGTTATCACTTGATTTCTGATGGAGGAAAAACTCCATATAGATTAAAGGTCAAGTCTTCATGTTTTACACATACATCAATGCTTGTTGAAGTAGCTGAAGGGCAAATGATTGCTGACTTCGTGGCCACTATTGGAAGTATCGATATCGTTCTTGGAGAGGTGGATAGATAATGGAAGCAACACCAACAAACCATACTCATTATAAAGAAGAAAAACTGACTTTTGGAAAGTGGCTTTGGAACATCTGGAAAGGGATGTCGACTGTTCTTAAGGGAATGGGAATCACTTTTAAATATGTCTATGGTGTAAAGCCTGTAACGATTGAGTATCCAGAAGTTCGTGAAGAACTTCCACCGAACTCAAGACACAGACTTTATAACGATGTTCAAAACTGTATTTCTTGTTATCAGTGTGCAACTGCTTGCCCTGTAGATTGTATCTATATTGCGGCAGAAAGAAGAGACAAGGATGCTCCACCACTTAAAACAGATGGTGGGCAGGCAATCAAACTTGATCTTCACCAGTACACGATTGATACCGCCCTTTGCTGCTACTGTGGTCTTTGTACTACTGTATGTCCAACAGAGTGTCTGACTCACACTACTGATTACGAGTTCGCTTCTTATACTCTTGATCAGATGAAGTATGATTACATGACGCCAGAGTTGAAGCAGTGGCGAGACAGAATCGTTAAATAATC
>SBGE01000059.1 GCA_006226755.1 Deltaproteobacteria bacterium
TGCGCGTTGCTTCGAATTAAACCACATAATCCACCGCTTGTGCGGGCCCCCGTCAATTCCTTTGAGTTTTAGTCTTGCGACCGTACTCCCCAGGCGGAGCACTTAATGCGTTAGCTGCGACACGGAGACGGTCAACATCCCCATATCTAGTGCTCATCGTTTACGGCGTGGACTACCAGGGTATCTAATCCTGTTTGCTCCCCACGCTTTCGCGCCTCAGCGTCAGTACTCGTCCAGGAAGGCGCCTTCGCCTCTGGTGTTCCTTCGCATCTCTACGGATTTTACCCCTACATGCGAAATTCCCCTTCCCTCTCCGAGACTCTAGATAAGTAGTTTCAGACGCAGTTTCGGGGTTGAGCCCCGAGATTTCACATCTGACTTACATATCCGCCTGCGCGCGCTTTACGCCCAGTAAATCCGAACAACGCTTGCACCCTTCGTATTACCGCGGCTGCTGGCACGAAGTTAGCCGGTGCTTCCTTTGATAGTACCGTCAAACCAAAGGCCTATTGGACCAATGGCAGTTCTTCCTATCTGACAGAGCTTTACAACCCGAGGGCCTTCCTCACTCACGCGGCATTGCTGCGTCAGGGTTTCCCCCATTGCGCAATATTCCCCACTGCTGCCTCCCGTAGGAGTCTGGACCGTGTCTCAGTTCCAGTGTGGCGGATCATTCTCTCAAATCCGCTAGACATCGTTGCCATGGTAGGCCATTACCCCACCATCAAGCTAATGTCGCGCAGGCTCATCTATCGGCGAATGCATATGCAGAGGCATTCTTTTCTGAACTCCTTCCAAAGTTGTCCAGGTTATGCGGTATTAGCCAGAATTTCTTCTGGTTATCCCCCACCAAAAGGCAGATCACCTACGTGTTACTCACCCGTGCGCCACTCTACTCATACCCGAAGGTACTTTCTCGTTCGACTTGCATGTGTTAAGCATGCCGCCAGCGTTCGTTCTGAGCCAGGATCAAACTCTCCAAGCAAAATATTTAATTCTACATTTGAATTTAATACTGATTCATCCAATCATTTATTTCCGACCTCGGAATTGACAGAGATTTGAAAGAACTTTCGTTCATTCTATTTCTGGCAAAGGTCGGCTCAGTCTAAGCATTTTCTCTACATCAACTTACGTTCAACAGTAGCTTCAACAAAAACAACTATGCTTGATTGGTTACGACTGACTTTATTCAAGTTTAATTTGTACAATAAATTGTACACTCGAATCTCTTCTCGTCTTAAACGATCATCTAATGACAATCGCTTTTAATCTTATTCAGTTTTCAAAGAGCAAAGTGATATATAACTCTAGAGTTGGTGGAGATGACTGGAATCGAACCAGCGACCCCTTGCGTGCAAAGCAAGTGCTCTCCCAACTGAGCTACACCCCCAAACATAAATAACAATGTTAAAGAGTTAGAAATCACTTTTCCAAAGGTGAGGGAGAAAATAAGTGATTTGAGTTTTCATGTCAACAACGTTTTCACAAAAACTTTGCGTTTTTTTTTATGGTAGAGATATAATTTTTTATCAATAAAATTGGGAGCCTATAGGGACGGCTTGAAGCCACGTGAAGGAAGGAAAAAACCATGGAAAAACTCAAAAAAACAACTTTAATCACCCTCTTTTTTTCGCTCTTTTTCACGCTAAGTTCTTGTAATAAGCAACAGACAAAGAACCAAGAAGGCCAAAGCACTGCACAGGCCACAAACTCTGCCCAAATGCAGGTAGACTCTTCAGGGCTCTCAAAGACTAAGGCGATTTTAAAAACTGTTCATGGAAACATCGTCTTTAAATTCTATCCAAACAAAGCACCTAATACCGTTACCCGTATCTCAGAACTCATTAGTAAGGGATTCTATGATGGTCTTATCTTTCATAGGGTGGTTCCAAACTTTGTTATTCAAGGTGGAGATCCAACAGCGACAGGTACAGGCGGTAGTGGTCAAAGATTAAAGGCAGAATTTAACGATATCCAACACATTAAAGGAACAGTTGCGATGGCCAGAGCACAGGATAAAGACAGTGCCGACTCTCAATTTTATATTGCTCTAACCAATCTTCCACATCTGGATAGAAACTATACTGTATTCGGACAAGTGATTGAGGGATTGGAGATTCTAGAAAAGGTTCAACAGGGAGATAAGATGCTCTCTCTCTCCCTGGAAGAATAAAAACTACTTTCCGTGTCTTTTATCGTCTTTGATGTAAACAAAGCCTTTGAGAACAACAAAGGCGATAACAAGAGCAATCAGAATTCCCCATGTTGGGAATGAAGGTTGATCCTTTACAGGTGGCTTTCCTTCTTCTTTTTGTAAAACTGTAGATGGTTTAGAGTTTGTATTTTCGTTCATTTGATTGCCTCTCTTAGATTACCTGTACATAGACTCAAGAATAACAACAACTGTGTAGACCGCTGCTGAAATCGGAATAGCCGCAATAAACCACAACCACTTTTTCTCTTCATTCAAGTGCATATACCACCAAGCAACGACAAAGGCTTTGGCGATAGCTAGAAGAACTAGAGCAGAAGCTTTTAATGAGTAAGCTGTGTTAAGTTCTGGGACCATCAATTCCAAGGCAGTAAGAACTGCGAGAACCACAAATATGATCAGATATTCTTTGATGTGGCTCTTATGCGTTTCTCCAGACATGAAAACTCTCCTACTTGTACAGTTGATCTCTGTTAATCAAGAGACCGACGTCAATCATTAGTTTATTAATAGAATCTTTATCAGTTTTATAAAGTCCACGAACACGATTTCTTCTATCCACAAGAAAGAGCTTTCCGAGATATGAATCATCTAGTTCTTTTATTCTGAATCCATCGCTGAGAAGTTTATCGACTTTTGCTTTATCAGCGCTCAGGAAGTTCCAAAAGAATGGATTGGCATCCAAGGCCCTGGCGAACTTATTAAGAGACTCTGGCGTATCTTTTCCGGCATCAAGAGTGATGGAAACCATTGCAGACTCTTTACGAACACCTTTCATTCTTTTTTGAATTTTTTGGAGCTGCTTCATATTGCCTTCGCAAATTGAATCGCACTCAGTTCTGGTAAAGGTAACCAGATAAACTTTTCCATCCAGATCTTTTGAACCAAACTCCGTTCCAAACTCATTGGTCAATGAATAAGAAGGGAGATTGAATTGCACAGGAAGCTCAGGAGGAAGTTCGCGGTTGTACGAGCGATAAATCGGGTAAGCAAAAAGAAATGCCCAAAACAAAATCCAGAAGGCTTTATTGCCCACCATTTTTTGTACGAATGTCTCTTCCCGCTTGTAACCGAGAGTGCTCGCCATTTCCATTACTTCAATTTGCTCATCAATGTCTTACGCTCTGGTGTGTCTTTTACGTCCATCAAAGATTTTACGTAGTAAGCCACTGCCCAGATTTCTTCATCAGTAATTGTATCTTTCCAAGCTGGCATGGCAGTTCCGCCAACTCCGGCTGCAAGTCTCACGTAAAGCTCTTCAACTGTAGAAGCTGATCTCACGTGGTCCCAAGTGAAGTCAGGAGGGATGCTCAGGTAACCGTATTCTGTTTCTTGTGGCTTAACCTTATAGAAGTCGGCATCAAGCTCAGCAACACCTTCACCATTGATCTTCTTGTTGATTCCAGAGAACTCCTCAAGTGAAACATATCCACGGTGACAAGACTGACAGTTTGCTACTCCGTGATAAATTTCTTTCCCTTTTTGGATGGCAGCTGATCTGTGAGCTTCACCAAAAGGATCGGCTGAAGGAAGGATTTCAGCTCCAAGCTTCTTGTCTTTTCCTTCCCAAACTTTAGGAGCAAAAGTTTTAATGTATTGAACGACAGCATCCATTTGGCCTTCAGTAAGATCCCAAGGAAGCATAGCTGTCCCATGAAGACCATACTTCAAGATGTCGTAGAAATGTCTGTCATGTGGAAGTTCACCCGTTGTGATTTTTCCAAACTTGTAAATTCCAAGTGTGAAATCTCTTGGTGGAACTTTCATCCCTTTGTGAGCTGGACCTTTACCGTCCCCTTTCACACCGTGACAGGCCATACAGTATTCTTTGTAAATTTGCTCACCCTTGTTAAGTTTCCAAGCAGAAGCATGAACTCCTCCAGCAAAAACTTTGTCTTCAACGAATGTTTTTTTGCTACAGGAAACAAAAAAAGTAAGCATTAGAATAGAAAGTAAAACTCTCATTTTAGTCCTCTATATTACGAAAATGATAAAATACATCAGTAACCAAACAACATCGAGAAAGTGCCAAAACTTCCCGACGTTATTAACTTTATTCTCTTCTGAAATCGTACATTCTTTATTCATCGTCACTGGAATCAAATAAAGAAGTGTCAACAATGCGATCACAATGTGAGCTGCGTGAATCCAAGTGAATGAATAAACCAATGATTGAAACACTCCGCTGCTGGCATAGAATCCTCTGGATTTGAGATCTGCCCACAAGCTGAACTGAGTGTACATAAAACCTGCTCCAAGAATGATCGTAGCAACCAACCAAGGCATGGTTTTATTTACAGCTCCACCACCAAAATACTTGGCCTTGAAAACCATAAATGTCATTGAACTCAAGACAATCGCAAATGTACTCAAAGTTGGAAAGAAAAGATCGACTTTTTCCATTCCCATGGGTGGCCACACAGGAGAAGTAATCCTGAAGTAGGAGTACCCAAGAAACAATGAAGCGAAAAGCATCGAAAAAGAAACCAGTACAACGATCATCGCTATACTGGAAACCAATCGTTTTCCTTCAATGCTATCAGAATGGAGAATCGCAGTTCTTTCCATTAAGCTTCCACCAACTCCTCAGTCTGATACTGGAAGTCTCTATCAGTAGTCAGATTTGGGTTTCCAAGTTCGTGTGGTCCACATTTAACCACAGGAATCTCAGCAAAATTGTAATGTGGAGCTGGAGATGGAATCGTCCACTCGAGAGTTCCAACTTTCCATGGGTTTGGATCTGTTTCTTCTTTCCCCCAGAAAACTGCGTAACAAAAGTTAACAACAAAGATAATCTGAGAAAGTCCCATAAGGATTGCCGACCAAGTAATGAAAGTGTTGATCGGAACTAGCTTTTGAAGGAAGTCATAGACGAATGGGTCGTAAAGTCTTCTGTGCATCCCCGCGTATCCAACGAAAAGCATTCCGAAGAAAACTCCGTTAAGACCAAGCATGGTTAGCCAGAAGTGAATTTTTCCCCATGTCTCGTTGAGCATCTTTCCAAACATTTTTGGCATCCAGAAATAGATGGCTGCAAATGAACCAAAAAGAACTGAAGCAGCCATAGTGTAATGGAAGTGACCAACAACAAAATAAGTATCGTGAAGATAAAGGTCAGTAGTTACAGTTCCAAGATAAAGACCAGTTAGACCTCCAAGACCAAAAACGAAAACAACACCAAGAGAGAAAAGCATTGGTGTATCGAATTTAATCGTTCCTTTCCAAATTGTTCCAAGCCAGTTGGCAAAGAAAATCGCAGAAGGGATTGAAATGGTCATGGTCAACGTCATGAAGGTCTGAGTCAGTAGTGGACTCATTTGAGTCGTATACATGTGGTGACCGTAAACTAGTGTTGAAAGAATTGTAATTGAAGTCATTGAAAGAGCTGTTGCCTTGGCTCCAAACGCTGGCTTTCTTGAAAAGAAAGAAAGGATGTCTGAAACAATACCCCAAGCTGGAAGAATAAGGATGTAAACTTCCGGGTGACCGAAAATCCAAAAAACGTGCTGGAAAAGTACCGGGTCACCTGTTCCACTTGTAGCGGCAGCACCGGCCAAGAAGAACTGGGTTCCAAAAACTCTATCGAATACAAGAAGAAGACCACCGGCACCAAGAACAGGAAGGAAGATAGCGTTTAGAATCGCAGTCAACCAAAGTCCCCAGATTGTAAGTGGCATATCAAAGTATCCCATCCCTGGAGCTCTAAGCGTAATCACTGTAGTGATATAGTTAATTGCACCCATGGTGGAAGAGATACCAAGAACAAAGATGGCAACTGCCCAAAGAGTCTGCCCGACCCCGGGTGAACCAATCAGTGTTGAAAGAGTAGGATATGCTGTCCATCCACCTGCTGCAGCTCCTAGTGGAGTGAAGAGTGAACCGACAAGAAGAGCCGCTGAAAGAACTGCCAACCAGAAAGAGAGCATGTTCATTAACGGAAAGGCCATATCTCGACAGCCAATCATCAGCGGAATACAAAAGTTACCAAAGGCACCAATCAAGATTGGAGTAATGGCATAGAAGATCATGATCGTACCATGCATCGTAAAAAGCATTGCGTACGTATCAGGAGGAATTACCCCTCCGGTTTCCGGGAACATGAATCTTCCAATCAATGGAAAAGCCTCTCCAGGAAATGCAAGTGCCCATCTGATCATCAAGGCCATGATTCCGCCAAGTCCGAGACCTAAGATCCCGTACCAGAGGAATTGCTTCCCGATCACTTTATGATCGTATGAAAAGATATACTTGCTAATGAAAGTTGTTGGTTTAGGGTGAATATGCTGTTCGTAAAAAGCCATTTCTATCTCCGATAGATTAGTTCATGCTAACTTCTTTGCGGGTTGTCTTCTGCCACGTCCAACCCCAGTAACGCTCTAGATTTTCAGAATCATTTTCCTGAATCGCTTTTTCCTGTGCTTCCGCCATCCAAGCATTCATATCTGCTTCTTCATAAACGGTAAGCTTTGCTTGCATTCTATAGTGATAAGTTCCACACATTTCAGCACAAGCAATATCGTACTTGCCAGGCTTGTTGAGCTTGAACCAAATACGAGTGATTCTTCCTGGAATGGCATCAACTTTTCTTCTCGCGTTTGGAAGATAAAGTGAGTGAATCACATCTTTAGAAATCATTTGAATAACAACCTTCTTACCGGCCGGTACACGAAGATCATTCAAGTAAACAACATCGTCTTCAGTGTTGAAGACACCATCTTTACCTGGGTAACGAAAATGCCATGCCCACTGTTGAGCCATAACTTGAACACGATAAACATCTTCTTTATCTTCATCAGGCCAGTTAATGAAAACACCTGTGTAATCGTTGTTCGACATTCTGGTGATGTTCATATCAATTGCAAGGAATACTGATAGACCAATTGCAGTTGCAACCATGATGTGTGATTTTTTGTTTCCGTAAGTGTAGTAAGGCTTTGGGTTTCTCTTAGCAGAGTAAAGAAAAGAGAATCCAAAAAGACCGGCACAAACCAAAGCAAAGAAAAAGATATTCAAGATCGTCGTGTAATTGAATAACCATTCAATCAAGTGACCATGCTCAGAAATATCTTCTGGTGGTTGGATTCTTTGCCAAAAAGTTAATCCATCATGAACTTTACCGTGACCTCCGGCCGCCATGATTAATCCTTCAAACAGAGATGAAACCAAATTCATAAAGTCTTCCTTCATTTACTTACATGAAGTAATTGCTAAAATTTAAATTTGTTAGACTGAGCCATTATACAAGTAAATACACGACTTTACTATGTAGGAATTAAAGACATTGTTCTATTTTAGAAAAATCATAGCCCCTAGCAGCAATGGAAGATAAAGAATTGTTCCCCAGAAATAACGCTTGGCCCAAAGCTCAACTTGAAGTGAGTTGGATTGAAATTTTATTCCCGCAAGAGCGAGGAGCGTCATAGGGACAGCAAGAAGAAGAGCAACTATAAAATACGCTTTGCTGACTCCACTCCAAGAATAAGGAGCAAGAGTTGTTGCGATCATAGCAGCAGTCAGGACAAGTATCGCTTTCCATGTTGTGGAGGTGGAAATTTGATTTGGATAAACTTTTATATTTGCTGCGTCGTAATCCTTGGCATTAAAAATTGAAATCGCCATGAAATGCGGAAGCTGCCATACAAAAAGAATTAGAAATAAACCAAATGAATTGAGATCCAATGTTCCAGTTACAGTTGTCCAACCAAGAAGTGGAGGAATCGCTCCAGGAATGGCTCCAATCACAACAGCAAATGGAGATTTTTGTTTCATTGGCGTATAGGCCCATAGGTAGAGAATAGCTGCCAAGGCCGAGAGTATTGCGGTGATCAAATTCACATAAAATACCATCAAAGCGATGGCTGAACCAACCAATACAATTCCAAATGATAGAGCAACCATTGGGTTCAGTCTTCCAGCAGGAAGGCTTCGGTCTCTAGTTCTCTCCATTAGAGCATCGACATCTCTTTCGATATAACAATTGAGAGCGCAGGCACCCATAACAACAAAATAAATCATCAAAAGAGAAAAAATGCCTTTAAAGAAATTCAATTCACCCGGCGCTAGAAGGAATCCTACAACAGCAGTCATCATAACCAGGCCAGAGAGTTTTGGTTTTGTGAGCTCAACAAAATCGGAAAAAATAGAATGAAAAGTTCTGTTTCCATACTTTTCTTCTGCAGAAAATAAAATCAAATTGAGTTTCCAAAGTCCTGCCAAACAAACAGCTGCCATTCCCAAGTGAAGTGTTGTTGGAACAACTGAAATATTCATAGCGACAGTCATAACTCCAAGTGCGACTTGAAAGAAGATAGCTACTGGGATGATAACTGCCCAAATCATGGACGAAGTTCGAAAACTTTTAGCCGCGTCTTTAGTTTTAACGAAAAAAGTAAGGACCTTGGCACTATAAAGGAAAGAAACAAGTGTTACGAAAATAGCGAAATAGCGGTGAACCATATGAAGCTGGGCAATTGAAGCTTCTGGCCACCAAGACTTAGTCCACGTCCCCATATCAAGGCATAAATTCCAAGCATCTGAGCCAAGTCCACACGAGGCGCCGGCACCAGAATGTCTCATGAAAGCACCGAGGACCATTTGCAAATAAATCAGAACACCAGAAATGAGAATTCCATGTCTATAGATAGGCTTCCAAGAATTTGAAAACTTTTCTTTTTCCAGATCATCTACCTTGATCTCAGTTGATTCAAGCAAAGCAAGTTTGTGATGCAAAAGAATGATCGTGCAAAAGAAGATCATTGATAGACCCAAGTGAGTCGTTGAAACGATTGTTGGGAGCCTATAAATAACAGTGATTCCCCCTAGAACTCCCTGAGCGATGACCATCACAAGTGAAAGAGTTGAAAGGTGAAAAACTTCCTGCCAATTAGAATCTGTCTTATTTCTCTTCCAAGTAAAGAAAGTTAAAAGGATCGTGAGAAAACCAACCAAACTCGCCAGAAGCCTATGGCTATGTTCAATCAAAACACCATCTTTCATATCAGGAAAAACTTTTCCATAACAAAGAGGCCAATCAGGACATGCAAGACTCGACTGGGTATTGTGAACAATTCCTCCTAGAATCAGGAGAAGAAAAGTGATGACAATAGTACTTAGTGCTAGATTTTTAACGCGCATTATCAAGATACTTCAATTTCAAAATTTGGTATGAGAACTTCTACAATGCAAGGCCCCGATTCGCAAATCAAATCGACAAAATCATGATGAAGATTGCCTTGTGCAAATACTCCTCAAACGACATAATCGGGGCGATTTTTCATAAACGGAGTTGAAATCATGAAAGGAAGAATCCCCGAACCAGTATATTACGGTGATTATCTCAAACTTAATGAACTTCTTGCCACTCAGTCCCCTAAAAGTGCTGAATACGGTAAAGAAGAACATGAAGAAACTTTATTTATCATCGTTCACCAGGTTTACGAACTTTGGTTTAAGCAAATCATTCATGATTTCGGAAGCATCGTTAACGTCTTTAACAAAAATGCAATCGAGGAAAGCGAGCTTGGGACCGTGGTTTCAAGACTTGAGCGAATCATCAAAATTCAAGGTCTCCTTTTGGAACAACTAGATGTCATGGAAACCATGACACCAATGGACTTCCTTGAGTTCAGAGATCTTTTGGTTCCAGCATCTGGTTTTCAATCTGCACAGTTTCGCGAAATTGAAATTCGCATGGGACTTGGAACAGGAAATAGAATTGCTGTCGATAGAGAATATTTTCTGGGCCGCTTAAATGATCAAGATCGTGAACGATTAACAAAAATTGAAAAGGAACCTTCACTGCTTGAACTTTTGGAGAAGTGGCTTGAGAGAGTTCCATTCACTCAAGAAGGAAACTTTGACTTCTGGAAGGAATTTGAATCTGTTGTTAGTGAAATGCTGGACCAAGAACAGTCCATCATTGAAAGAAACAAAGCGACTCTTGCACCAGAAATGATGAATGCACAGTTGGCCAACCTTGAATCAACCAGAGAAACTTTTCAAAGTCTTCTTTCTTCGGACACTCATGAAAAGCTCATGAAAGAAGGTCAAAGAAAACTTTCCCAGAAAGCGACATTGAATGCGCTATTCATTCTCCTATACAGAGATGAGCCGATTCTTACTCAGCCATATAAGTTTCTACAACTCCTGATGGATATTGATCAAGGTTTCACGACGTGGAGATATCGTCATGCACTTATGGCCCATCGAATGTTGGGAACAAAAATTGGGACCGGAGGTAGCTCTGGCCACCTTTACCTAAAGAGAGCTGCAGACAATAATCGTGTCTATACAGATATTTTCAACTTATCCACATTCTTGATCCCAAGAAGTAAGCTTCCGACACTTCCAGTAGATGTGAAAAAGAAATTGAATTTCTATTTTTCAGAAGATCTCAATTAAAGAGTTTTAAAAAAACAAAAATCAAAACACCGGTAATGGAAACATACTGCCAGATGGGAAAAGTCCATCTGGCAAACTTCTTATGTTTTTCCCATTGCTCTGATTTAGCATGCCACAAAGTCGTAAAGACCAGTGGTACTAAAGGTATAGAAAGTAGAATGTGTGAAATCAAAATAAAAAAGTAGATTGGTCTGACCATGCCCTGGGCCAAAAACTTGGTATCGCCATGAAACTGATGATAGACAATATAACTGATCAGAAAGAGACCGGAAGTCACAGTGGCACAGATCATAATTTTCTTATGTGACTCTTTGTTTCCTTTGATTTTTATTTCAAAAAATCCCCAAGCAAGAAGGATGGCAGTTATTCCATTCAGCATGGCATTGAGAGATGGAAGTGCTGTAACCCAAGCAGGATAATTAGGTTCGGGATTCCGAAGATAAATAAGCCAGGTTAAAAAAACAAAAACAACGAGACTAAGAATTCCAATGATCAGATAGGCTGAGCGATTTTTTTCATTCATGAGCTTGTGGAGCAGCTACGCCTTTTCTGTGTTTGATAATCGTTCTGTAGAGGACGAAGAAAGGAATATAAGTCAGACCAATAAAAACCATCAAGATGTAAACAGTATAAGAATCCCTTTTACTTCCCATGGAACCGGCACAACCCGGACATGCATGGAGCACATCCAGGTATAAAAGTGTCAGTGTAAAAATTAAAGATTTAACTAAATTCATAGAAGATAAACAAAAGTGAAAACGAGAATCCAAACAAGGTCAACAAAGTGCCAGAAGAGTCCAGCAATCTCTAGTTGGTTGTAATTTCCGTTATCAAAAACTCCGTCGTGAGCCAGCTTGTACATGTAACAAAGATACATAACACCTGAAAAAACGTGAAGTCCGTGGAAACCAGTAATCGCAAAGAAGGTTGAAGCGAAAAGGTTATTCCCATGTGCATAGTTGTTAAAAGTCATTCCGAGGTCATGGGCCAGGTGGTTGTATTCGTATACCTGAAGACCAAGGAAGGCGAACCCACCAAGGATTGTAACAAGCAACCAAGTTAACATTCCTTTTCTGTCGTGTCTTTTACAGTAATCAATAGACATAACCATAGAAACGGAAGAACAGATCAGAAGGAAAGTCATGAAACCAGAAAGACCAACTCCACCTAGTGCTTGAACTGGGTTTGGCCAATCTCTTGTAGCCCTTAAGATTCCATACGCAAGCAAGAAGCCTGAAAAGGACATGGCGTCCGTTACAAGAAAGATCCACATCCCAATTTTACCGGGAGATGCTTTACCGAATTGTTCATCATTTGGGTAAACAATTGGCTCATTAGAGTGAGCGTGACTTCCCATATATTCCTCCAAAAAAGGCTTCCGTGCCTCTAATTAATTCTTATCCAACGGTGAATATTTATCGTGCCCAATTTCAATCAAGTACTTAGTCAGGGCCTCCATTTGCTTCTTAGGATCTCCACCGAAAATTTCAGTATCAGTAGATTCACCGTCTTCCCAGAAGTTCGGCATAACTGTTCCTTCAAGAATTGCTTGTGGATTAGAGAGCCACTTTTTAATCCATGAAGGTCTAAGTCTCTTTTTAGCGTAGTAAAGGTTTGGTGCACTTGGCTCGCTAGTTGTGAAACCTTCTGCGTGACAAGAAGCACAGTCAAGAGACTTGAACAGCTTTTGAGCTGCAGCTCTTTCACCTGGTGCCCAAACAACTTCTGAATTGAGGTCTTCAAAAGTTTTTTCAATCTCTGCTTTCGCTTGGAATCCGGCAACGATAAGGTTTCTCTCTTCATTGGTAAGTTCAAATGAAGGCATTCTCACTTTCAACCAAGGTCTGATTGGATAGACATTGGCAAGGAAGTGATGGAACCAGTCAGCTTGAACTCTATGACCTTGACCCGCAAGTCTCGGTGGCCCTTCATTGATGTCGTCTTCATACATTTTAAGGATATCACCTCTGAATCCATCAACTTGGTGACAACCAATACAGTTGTACTTGTTGACGACTTTCATACCTTTCTCTGCAACTGTCTCAAGATGATTAAGTCTCTTAACACCAGCGAGTGGTACGTAATCAGAAACTTGACCAATAAGAGCAATGGTAATCTGCTCTGCTTCTTTTTCAGTCATATAGAAGTTAGGCATTCTAAGAAGATCTTTAAATGGTTTATCAACACCGTTGTCCCATCTTCTTGGATTCAACAAGTGTGCTTTGATCCAACCATCTCTTGAATGCTCTACATCGTGCTCATGACTAAACCCAAACTGCGTAAGTGGTTTTGAACCAACTTTTGAAAGTTCTGGACCAATTGGAGATCGTCCTTCAAATCCAGAAATGTCGTGACATGAGTAACAACCGTATTTACCAACGGATCTCTTACCGAGCTCAAGCGTCTTCTCTCTGTCAGACATTTTAGCAAGTCTTCCTTGAGCAACTTCAACTGTGTCGAAAGCTGAGAAGTATGAAAGAAGAACTTCGTCTCTAGCTTCCTTATTCATCTCTTCAAATGAAAGCTTGTCGAAGCTCTTATTTTTAAGACTCATTAAGTAAGCTGTAATGTCATTGGCTTCTTTATTAGAAAGTCTGAAAGAAGGCATGATGGTATCTGGCGAGTAGTGAGATGGCTTAATTAACCAAGAAACCAACCAGTCAGCATTAACTTTTGATCCCGTTCCCGTAAGGAAAGGCCCTGCATAAGCATCGATTTTTTTTGATTCTGCTTCGAAACCTTCAGCTCCGTGACAGCCCATACAACCGACAGACTTAACAAGTTCTTTGCCACGTTTTTTATCACCGCCCGTAAATTTAGCAAATGGTTTGTAATCTTCAGAGATACTCCAAATATACTCTGCCATTGCGTTAACTTCAGCGACGTTCTTATCGATAAACTCTTTCTTGGTATTATTATTTACCTGGTCAAAGAATTGAGGCATTTTTGCATGTTTATTGAAACTCTTTGGACTCCATACCCATGACTTGAAGAATTTTTTATCAACTTTGGCAGCGATTTTCTTCAAGCTCGGACCTGGCTTTCTCTTGTGTTCCCAGCCTTCGATCTTGTGACAGGCATAACATCCAAACTTTTCCATTTGACGACGGCCTTCATTAAGAACGGTCGCACCTGGAATCCACTCAACACCTTGGTGACATTTCACACAAGAGGCTTCAGTCATGGACTTTTTGAACATCACATGAGGAACTTTGTGTGGCTCATGCCAGTTGTACTTTTCAACCCAATCTTTTCTTTGCTCTGGAGTTTCAGGAGTGTGAGCAATTGAGCCGAAGTCCGTTACTCTATGCCCTTCACCACCGTGACAAGTCGTACATCCGAAAGACTTCATCGGGTGTGGTGAATCTTTATCAACCATAAGATCAAGATTCGGGTGAGTTTTGTGAGGATTTGGTTGATCTTCGTATCCTGGTGTTCCAATAAAAGTGTGACAAGTAATACATCTGTCTACTTTTGGAACGTGTTGAAAATAACGATCGTCAGTAATGTTTTTAGCAACGATTTGTTGAATCTTTACTGTTGGATCCAGGAAGTCCCCGAGAGGGGCGTTTCTGATGAAGAAAACAGGATCAATGTCTGTTGTCTTCTTGGCTTTTTCCAAAAGTGTCTTCGTATTGAGAAGATCTTTGATTTCTCTTTCTACAGTAGTAACTTCAGCTTGAAGTTTCTCAACTTCTTTATTCAAGCCTTTCTTTTTACCTTCAAGTTCTTTGAGGTTGTTTTTCGACTTGGCATAACGTGACTTCAAATCCTGAAGCTTTGCAAACAAAGTATCAGCTTTCGGGTCATGGTTGGTATGAGCAACACCATACTGGAAACCAACAGCACCAATTTGAGCATTCAACTGACCATTAATGATGGTTTCGTCAGTCAAATCTCTTTGAATTGTGGCAAGTTCACCATGAAGTTTGCTGATATCATCCTTTCTTCCAGCAACAATCTTTTCACTTTCATCAAGCTTTTTGTTGAGCTCTTCGAGCTTTTTCTGGTCGATTTTCTTGGCCTCTGCTTCAATCTTGGCAGTCAGCTTTTCTCTTTTGATCTTTTGAGCTTCCAGCTGGACCATTTTCCAGGGTCTCATATAGTCATCAAGGAAAACCCAAATCACCGTCAGTAAAAAAGCAACCGACAAGAAGGCGAAAACCTTGTTCAGTTTTTTCATGTCATAAGCCATGCCTGGCTCGTGTTTTTTGGTCATTTCAAAAACCTCTTAAACTTATTTCTCTCGTCTACTGTTATAGGTTAAGTTCCCACTCAGGTAGAGCAATAATGTATTTCAAATCGATAGCCCAACGTAGAACCATTTTGATTGGTAAGCTGGTCATCCCCAAAACCAAGAAAATGAAAATATAGAATCTAATCTGTCCCATTTTCTCGATCAATTTTTGTCCAAATTTTCCTCTGGCAATCAAAACTGGAAGAACTGCTACATAAAGAACAGTCAGAATGATTCCGAAGATTTCTCTTACAACCAAGTTACCAGGCATTGGAACATTCAGAATTTTAATCCAGATGTATTCAGAGAGGTTGATGTTATACATCGCCTCAACTTTGTGGAAATCCCAGAACTCAAAAGGACCATAGAACGTCCAGTTCGGCCCCCTGAGGAAGGTACCTACAATGATCAGGTAGATCCAAAGGACCAACCATCCATATAAGAACGACCAAATCGCCATCTTTCTCTCAGCGAAAGTGAAGTAACCGTTACCTTTAGGGTTTGTATCAATATAAGGAATAGCGATAAGACCAACGACAATAATACCTGGAAGAACAACACCGGCCATCCAAGGGTCAAAGTAAACAAGCATTTCTTGAAGACCAAGGAAGTACCAAGGTGCCTTGGCTGGGTTTGGAGCCCATGTCGGGTTGGCAGGTTCCTCTAGAGGAGCTTTAAAGATAATCGCCCAAACAATAAGGAAGATCGTACAAGCGATGATGGCGAAAAGCTCTGTATAAACAAGGTTAGGCCAGCACCAAACTTTTTCTCTGTTCTCTGGAAGAGCTTCTATTGGAACTTCTCCAGCTTCAATTCTTTTATCGTTTTCAGCACACTTATAAAGAGTGAACCAAGTGAAGAATGAAATCAGGATAACTAGAATGTTGATAGGAATGTTATCCGGCCAAAGAATAATCGCCAGAAAGTTTTTATCTGCTGCAAACCAAGCCACAACAGGAATTGAAACAAGAAGGGCTCCAATACCAAACTTCTTCGTTCCGACGACTCTGTAGTTCTTAACCATCAAATAGAACAGGACCGTAAAAATCGGAAACGATCTAATTGGTTCTGCAAGCCAGTTAATAATCTCTTTCATTTATTTCTTCCTTAAAACCCTCTTATAGAGGTGCTGAAATACCACCGTCTTTTCTCACTCTCCAGAAGTGAACTGCAATCAATACACCAACAACTAGAGGGATAAATACACAATGAAGAATGTAAAATCTCAAAAGCGCAGGCTCACCAACGAATCGACCAGCGAGAAGTTGGAAGCGCACATCGTTTTTGTCAGAAACCATGACGAAGTCACCGATCTGGGCAAGCATCGCACCTGGACCACCATGACCCATGAAAGGAGTTGCTTTAGCCATGTTCGAACCAACGGTAATCGCCCAAATTGCAAGCTGATCCCAAGGAAGAAGGTAACCGGTAAACGAAAGAAGAAGCGTTAAAACTAGTAGAATAACACCAACGCCCCAGTTGAATTCTCTAGGTGGTTTATATGAACCGGTCATGAAAACACGGAACATGTGAAGCCAAACAGTAATAACCATGGCGTGAGCACCCCATCTGTGAATCTCTCTCATGATCCCCAAAGGCACGTGCTCTTTAAGAGCAATGATATCGTTGTAGGCATATTCAGCTGTTGGTCTGTAATAAAACATCAGAAGAACGCCAGTCACTGTAAGAGCAAGAAAGATGAAGAAAGTTAATCCACCCATACACCACGTGTAGCCCAACTGCACACCAGACTTCTTTAGCTTAATTGGGTGCAAATGTAGGAAGACGTTACCTGCAACAACTGCAGCTCTGTTTCGAGCGTTATCAGGAGGACCGTGTCTGAAAATAGACTTCCAGACCTGAGTATCTCTAACTTTTTGAACTAAACCTTTACCAGCCATTTGTACTATCTCACTTTAATTAATTAAACATCTAGGAATGAGCCCGGAAGCTCCCACTGACCTTTTTCATAACGATAGATTTTAGTTTTATCGACTTTGATCAAACCTTCCGGTGTCAATGAAACGTTATATCTCTCCAAAGGCCTTGGTGCAGGACCTTCGAAGTTGATTCCATTTGGATAATAACCAGAGCCGTGACATGGACACTTAAACTTCAACTCAGCAGGAAGCCAAGTAGGAATACATCCAAGGTGCGTACAGATGTTTGATAAAGCAACAAGTTTACCTTCGTTCTTGTAAACCCAAACACCATAACCATTTTTCCAACGTTCATCGACTCCCTCTTCATAGTCTTCAGGGCGACCGGCCAAGAAGTCCATTTCAGGTTCGAAGTTAACGTTTGGATAAGAGAATCTAAAAGCAAGAGAAGCTAGACCTGCACATGCGGCCGTAAAAGTAATCCATCCCAAAGATAGAAAACTTAAAAATTCTCTTCGATTCAACTGCTGTCTTGTTTCAGAGCTCATGAAACATTCCTCGTGTATATGAAATTCTTTCCAATATTAAGCTTTAAAAAAAAGCTATCCTATCGGGCAGTTAGGTAATACCTTACAACAAAATTCGGTAGCTTAGATTATGAGGATAAACATTCAGTTTTTCAACAGGTTTAATGCCTCTTGCGCCTTCACTACTAGCAATTTGTTACCCGATGTAGCTATCAATTTGCCCAATGCACCATTAAGCAATTTCCATTCATTTTTTTGCAAAGCAGCCAGAATATTCAACTGCAATCCGACTGTTTCATTTGCACCAAATTGTCCCGGCTCAGGTTTTGTTGTTGGCGGAACTAAAAAAAGAATCTCTTCCAATACAGGAAGGGCTTTCTCATCTTTGAAATTGATAAGGCCCAGTGCAGCAGCGTAACGAATGGAAGGATTAGTGGAGTCCAAGTAACCAACCATGTCCGCTTGAGCATCTTTCACTCTATGCGACGCGGCACCAAGAATGATTGCCTGACGCAGACCTTCATCTTTTGTTTCTCTCATTTTTTGTAGAAGCGGCGTCCACTCAATAGGGAATGTTGACGGCATATTTCCAATGGCCACAACTCCAGAAAATTGAACTTTTGGATCTTTGTCGTTCAATGCTTTTTGAATGATTGGAAGTGCGAGTTCTGTTTTAAGTGAACCAAGTGCAACGACAATAAAATCTCTGGTTCTTGGATCAACAGCTTGGTCATAAATTTCACTTAAATTACTAATTAACCAAGGGACTTCTTCATTTGGAATTTTTTTAGCACTGATTTGCTTTGAAAGCTCGTAAGCCGCTATCCATCGGTTTCCGAACGTTTTTGAATGAAGCTCTCTAACCAAGTCCTTGTAAGAACGATCAGTCGACAACATTTTAGTGACGCCAAAAATAATCAAGGCCCCAACAAGTACAATTGCAATAGGAACCACCAAGCTTCCAACTATTGGATTCTCAAGTAGCTTCTTTGTCTCACCTACTGGTGGTTGTTGAGGTTCAGTCACAGGGGCGCCCTTTTCTTTTTTCAAAATTTGGTCTATGTTGCCCAGAATAAAATTGCGATTTGTGGTTGCTTAATTAACAAATAACAGGGCCTTTAGCAATCAAATCACGACCATCGCAAGAAGGATTAAGACATGGCGTATCTACTTCGAGGACTACTTTTACTTATGGTTAGTGGTGTCATTCTCACGATGCTAACTGCGTTTGGTTATGTAGAACTTTCTTTGAATCATATTCAAATTGCTATTCCCGTCTTTCTCTACACAATTTTTGCTCAGGCCTTTGTAATGTTCTATTTTATTGGCGTTTCAAGATTGATTAATAATATTTGGACAATTCTTTCCACCTCAACAAATTTGAATGAGTTGTTTGATAACCCACCTGCAGATCTCACGCCTTACACTAAGAAAGTTGAAAAGTTTGTTTATGACTCTACTCGTTGTAAGAGACAAACAATTCCGTGGACAATGATGATGTTGATTCTTGGAATGATTGCTTTTCTTCTCGGTGGTGCACACGACACCAACATTGTTGAAAAAACAACCCACTCTGGAGTTGTTTATGGTTTCTTGGCCGCCATGTTAATTGGTTTTTTCAGACAGTGGTTTTATTTAGGGAAGAGTCATATTCTTCTTCGAAAAGTGAAAACGCTTTTTGAAATTCCTGATGCGCAAATGTAAATTCAAGACTGTCAGATGTTTTTGATCCAGATGAAGACTTTGTTTTGTCCTGGAGGATTTCTTCCTCGCGTTCTCGACTCATATAGAATTGAATCATCTATGTCCATAACTTGGGCCAGGAACTCTTTTAGAAATTGTCTCGGTACAAACAGGTTATAGTAAACACCGCCCGGAACAAACTTTCCTGGTTTAACTTTATCAACCTGTTTCACTTCATATTTTTCCAAGAGACCATTTAGTTTTGATTTGGCATCGACAGAGTTCACAGACTTCATCATCACCCGATAAACTTTCTTATTACCAAAGCGAGTATCTCGATATCCACCCTTACTCTTTTCTTCAAATTCAGATTCTTCTAAGTCCGCAACGTTGAAATCTTTAGGGAGAGAATCCCACGACGTCAAAACAACCTCGGATTCCACTTCGTAACGTTCTTCTTCGCGATAAAGAGTATCTTCTTCAATCTCAGATTCATCAATCTGCTCAATATCTTTGGGATCAAGAGTAAATCCTTTTTTGGCAAGATCCTCAGAAGAAGGTTTGAAGGTCAGCGTCCTGTTCAACCACTTGAACTGTGGTTCATAGATACTGATCTTATTGGAGAGGTAATCCTTATACCACTTGTTGGCGACTTGAATTCCAGAAACAATCAAGAATCCAATAACGATAAATATAATGAACTCTTTGAAAATTTTAAACTGTTGCCCAACGGAAGCGTCTCTTCTGATCTTCTTTATATTGAGTTTATTGTGAAAAATCTCTTTTTTACTTTTTTCTAAAAGCTCTCCCCACTCCTCATATAAAGTCACTTCCATTGAAGGCATGATATCGTCATCAAGAGAGCGGCTGACAAGTGGAGGTAAATCAAAATCAGATTTGATTTTGTTATATTTCAAGTTCAAATTTTCTGATGAACGGTGTGGGATAAGAAAGCAGTCATTGAACTCCTCATCCAAATGAGGAAAACCTTCAATGAAAAAATTTCGAAGAATACCGGCCACTAATGTTGGATTGAGATTCATCTCGAAGGACAACTCTCCAATGGATAGTTCCTTCTTCATATAAACAAAACAAATGAACTTTTCTCGTAGCCACTGAAACCAACTCGATAGTGGACCAATCTTGACTCTTTCAGAAGCATAAACAAAACGCTCGGCCATTTGTCCTAGTGAAAGACCTTCAACAAAAAACATCTCCCAAAGATGTTCGAATTCATCCCGGTATCTGCCCTGCCAGGTCAAACCTTCCATATTGAGTTCAAGCCATTCTCTGAACTCAGCCAAGAACTCCTTATCTAATAAGGTGAAATGCTGAGGAGCCTGTACTGTTTCTGTTGACATAATTTCCACAACTTACCCGACTGACAAGGGACAGTTTTTGCCTCCTTGTGAGCACCTGATGGTACTCCGTATCATATAGTATGAAGGCTCGTAATGAGTTGGTAAAGATACTTTGCGAGATAAAATATGAGTTCAACAGTCACAGATTATCAAGTCAGAAAGTTCAAAGAGCAGGAAGGTAAGCGCCTTTCTTATCAAATGAGAAAAGCCCGCGAAGAAGGGGCCAGGGACTATCAAAAAGAAGTTAAAAAGAATGAAAACATGCTTCATAGAATGAAAATGGAGTATGAAACCAAAATTACCAATATGGAAAATGAGACTGAGCAGAAATTGGCAAAAATGCGAAAGAAGCACTCAAAATCCATTGAGATGGAGAACGAAAAACTCCAAGAAGAGCTGGTCAATTTAAGAACCGCTCATCAACAACAAAAAGACGAAATTAAGTCAGCTCAGTCAAATGAGCTCAGAGATATTAAGGAATCGCATGCCAAAACCCTTGAGCGTGCTGAGACCAAGTTCAAAAAAGAAATGTTGAAATACGAGACAGTATCATAAGTAGGAGCGAATAGATGGAATTTACAAGCGAAAATGGAATCTTCTTGAACGGTAAAGCACAAATTGTAGAAATGCTTCAAATTATGGATTCTGGCTCAAAAGAAAAACTACTAAGAAATATTCGAATGAGAAACCCTGCCCTGGCCAACGAGCTAGCAGAGCAAAGTTTAACCTTTGATGATCTTGATAACCTGGCCGACGAAGACATCATCAATCTTTTTTCATATATCAAAGCACCAATCATTGGTGTAGCTCTTAAAAATGTAAAAGTGGAATTCCAAAGACGAGTTCTGGGGCTTGCTCCGAGAACTTTTGCCGAAGAAGCTTATACTATAATGACCAAAGACTTAAGAGACGAAAAAGCAATGATCAAAAAAGCTCAACAGAAAGTGATTGATACATTGGTTTCTCTTTCGAGAAGAGGAAGAGTTTCTCTTTAATTGAGTCCTCTTCTATCACGATATTTTTGAATTTCAGTTTGAAGAAGTTTTTCTTCTTCAGTAGACAAATCATTTCCAACATCAAAGATATCATCAATAATTCTATGTTCACGAAGGATCTCAATCCCCCCACGAAGTCGATCTGTTAGGGTCTGCATAATATCATTAACCCACGACGGACAACTTTTGATTACTTTTCTAATATCAGACTTCTTGATCATCAAGACTTCAGAATGTTGTGTGGCTACTGCACAAGCAGCACGAGGCTCATCAGAAAACATGGACAATTCACCAATGAAATCCCTTTCCCTCACAATCGAAATTGGAACTAACCTTTTTCCATTTTCTTTGAGAACTCGGATCTCTCCTGAAACAACAATATAAAGAAAATTAGAAGGTTCGCCCTCAACGAAAAGAACGTGTCCCTTTTTCATTTTAATGACGTCATCAAAATTACTTTCTTGTAAATCGCTCATCTATACTCCCTTCATATAGGGTACCATGTCTCAGTCCGTAAGTGGAAATTTCAAGTGTTTCGACTCCTAGACTCAACCCAAGTGCTCTTGCAACGCGAGCACCAGCACCTATAGTTCTGGTCCTCTTACCCAAAAATGGATACTGCTCATGAAGATCCTGTTTCTCCATAGTCAAAATTTTATCTGTAAAGTCACAGAATTCAGAAAAGACAATTTTCTGTTTGTTGATTTTTTTACCTTCAAAACTGGTTAGGCCTTTCATCATTCCGCCAAGGGAAGTCATACTACCAGCGACACCAATAATTGATTTGGTTTTATAGTTGGAGAGATCATTCTTTTTTAATATCTCATCCATTTTTTCCTGAAACTTTCCTTCATCAATCCAGTCTTGTGCGCGGACAGAACCCACTGGCAAAGACACTGTCTTTCTTACTTTGAATGGCTTGGACTTCACTAAAATAAGTTCCGTGCTGGCTCCGCCGACGTCCATAATAACGTCATCTTCACCATCTTCAGTAGTTGTTGAAAGAGTTACTCCCCTAGCCGTGTAATAAGCTTCACCTTCACCGGATATGATTTTAACGATGAATCCGAATTTCTTTCGAACTTCTGTGAAAAAATCTTCTGAATTCGATGCCACTCGACTAGCTTCTGTTGCAGTTACTAAAACTTCTGATGATTCTATGTCGTACTTTTTAAGTATTGTTTTGAATTCTTTGAACGCATCAATAGTATCGAGCATCGCCTGCTTGGTGAATTTACCAGAAGAGTCCAAATTTCTACCGAGACCTGTAATAATTGAAGTATCAGAGATTTCCTCAATTCCATTCTCAGTTACATCACCAATCAGCAATAATACGCTATTAGATCCAATATCAATCGATGCACGTAGCATGGTTATTCTCCAAGAATAGTTTTCATATTTTCACGATTCACAGGATGGACTTCCCCCTTCTCGCAAAAAATACTCGTCACAAGTTTGTGATCAGTCACATCAAAGCTCGGGTTAAAGGCCCTAGCCCCCTCAGGTGCCAATCGAACCCCTTTGCAAAAGAGTATTTCATCTTCTGGGCGCATTTCTATTTCAATCTGATTTCCAGAATCAAGTGACATATCAAATGAAGAGAATGGAGCAACTACAAAAAATGGTACTCCATAATGATTTGAAATAATTGAAAGACCTGATGATCCAACCTTATTTGCAGTATCTCCATTGGAAACAATTCGATCAGCGCCTATAAAAACAGCATCGACCTTACCCGATTTCATTAAGTGAGAAGCAGCTCCCTCGACCACGATTTCATGCTTAATATTTTCCTTCATCAACTCCCAACTGGTGAGTCTGATTCCTTGCATGTACGGTCTCGTTTCCGAAGCGTATACATGATTAACTTTTCCGATAGCATTCATATGGGAAATGACTCCCAATGCTGTCCCCATTGGACCACAGGCCAAAAAACCAGTGTTACAAAGGGTCATCAGATTGAGCTTTTTATCACCATAAATAGCTTCCAGTCTTTTCTCAGCAAGTTTGGCCATGGTCATATTATCTGATTCAAGTTTTTTCATTGAATCAATCAATTTTTGCATCAATAAATCTGCAGTACCTTCCCATGTTCCTTTCTCTATTACATGAGCAGCGATAGCTTTATATGACATGTCTATTTCGTACATTAGGTTTACAGCAGTTGGTCTCGCTGTCTTCATATATTCGCAAGTTTGTTTAAACTCATCTAAGTTTTTATATTGTTTGGAATTTAGATCAAGAATAAGACCTGCAATGGCCGTAAAACCAATAAGAGGAGCTCCTCTTACAACCATATCTTTAATAGCAACAAAAGCATCATCCAGAGTATTTCCTGGTAGATAGATTTCTTCCAACGGAAGTTTCCTCTGATCGAGAAATTCAAATCCAGTTTTATTTCCTCTTATTGGTACATAGTTCACATTCATTTTTTCAACCTCAACGCATTTATCGTGTACATCAGATCGGGTAACCATTCTTCATCATTCGCACGAATTCGAATTGGTATAATTGCCGGAAGCTTTGCCTTATCCCACAAATCACCGCTCAAATTATTTACTTCTACAAAAACTTCAGAACCTTGATACGGAAAGACGTCTTTTTCTTTCAATATGCTGATTCGCCCGTTGGCAGATAATTGATAGTCATTTTTTTCTTCTCTTAATATCAACTCATCAATTAGAACTGTGCTGTCACCAATATTCGAGCGTAGTTTAATGTAATTAATTCTACTTTTTCTGGTCGCCTTCATGGACTCTGGTGCAATCTTGGAGACAAACTCTGCAATTCTATCAACGACCTTGAACTTTGAGAGATCGGCATCGAAAACTTCCATATTTACGGCAATTGATCGGGTTTTAACTGGAGGAAAGTTGTAACTTCCAACAATCGCTCCTTGATAAATACCACTCAATCCGCTTTCAGCATTTGGAAGAAACGATGAAACTGCCATAATGTTGAACTTCTCAAACCCTAGAGATCCTGAAATTCTTTTCTCACTCACCTTGAACTGACCGTCAAGTTTTCCTTCTTTTCCAAAAGTCATCTGGAAATCTTCAGAAACATAATTTTCAAGATTTTTTTGGAAGCTTGCCTTGGCATTAAGAAGTTCACTACCGAAGGAACATTTTTCAACTTCCAGATTGATATTCTCAATCGTTTTACTCCAAGACTTGTCTTTTAGTAATTCCTTCAAAGCTGGGAAAAACGTTTTTTTCTTCAAGGCCATACTTCTAAGATCGACATTGAATAGTTTGACATCAATCAATCTAGGCTTGAACTGAGATAATCTTCCAATTGAGTCCGCTTTTGAAAACTCAATTTTAGTAAGGAGCTGACCTTCTGAAAAGCGCCCCTTCATCTCTATGCCAGCGCGATCAACATCCCAGTAGCCATTGAAATTAGAAAAGAAATTCATTTCGCCAATATTTATTTCGATTGGAGACACTGTATTGAACTTCAAATCGACGGCTTCAACTCTTTTATCCTTGAAAGTAATGTCACCCTTTAAGGCCAATGAACTCTTTTTTATTTGCTCTGGAAGCTCTTCAATTAGTCCCATTTTTATCAAAGTTTCCAAGTTTAGGTTTGCATCCAGTGATTTTAAATCAACCTGACCACGTTCTTTGAATGTAATCTCTGAGTTAAAATAATTGTCCCCCATAAATGAAACTTTACCCTTCAATAGTTGCATTTCATCAGTAGTCAAAAGTAAAGAGCCATTCAAATCTTCTATATCGAGGTTCTTCTCGTCGATTGAAAGATTTGTGATAGTCAGTACGGATTTCGTATTTAATTTTCCATAACTGACGGTTTCTTTTAAGTTCAACTCACCTACAGTTCGAAGACCTACAGAAAAGGTCTTTCCGATAATTTTTTTACTGATCTGCCCACTAACTTCATAGGCTGTATAAGTGTCCCATTTGAAGTTCTTGATTTTCATCTCATCAATATTCAAGGACTGTTTCATTCCATTAAAGACTATTGTTTTCAAATCAAAATCAAATTTCGAATCTTTATGAAATGTTGAAAAGCCTAATATGTTTCGATAGGCCGCTCTCTCTTGAAGTTTTTCTGCGGATATCACAGATTTAAATTTATCGTTGTAATTGATCTCCAGGCCTTCAATCCTAAATCTGACAGGCACGCCTGACCAAAACAAGGAGCTCCATGGAGTAGAAATTTCAAACTTTTTAAGATTGATATATGTTTGTCCTGTAGTTGCATCAAGAACCTTGAGTCCATCTAGTTTGACTGAAATATTCAATCCAATAGAAGTACTCATTTTTCCAGGCAAGACTTTACTGTTTTCAAGAATCAAAGAAAGGTTTTCTTGAAGCTCTTTACTCAGAGTATCTTTATTCACTCTTTCATTGATAAGAAAACCAAATGCGACAACCATCACAATGAAAAGCAAAGGGAAAACAATGAATGTGATTTTTTTGGTTTTTTCCATCCTAGATTAAAGTCAATGGTGCGAATTTCACCATGAACTTCTTATTGACTCCATCCTTGAATCTAATTGTTACTTTTTCATCTGGTCCAAAGCCTTCACTATCAATGACAGACCCCTCACCATATAGAGAGTGAATCACTTTGGATCCTGTTTTATATTTCGATTCGGGTTGGTTTCTTGAAACAACCCAAGTTTTTTCTTCAGAATCAAATTCCTGTTCTTGATTGAAATCATCATATTCATCATCCATATCATCCCAACTATTTGAAGATGATCCTGAAATCTTTCCTACTTTTCTCCAAGTATAATACTTATTTGGGATTTCATTGATAAATCGACTAGGCCCATTGAATTTCAACTGACCATAAAGCATTCTTCCCTGAGCAAAACAGATATAAAGTTTCTTCATGGCCCTAGTCATGGCAACATAAAACAGACGTCTTTCTTCTTCGAGACCAAAGTCCTGAAACTCTTCCAAACTTCTTATACTTGGAAATATATTCTCTTCTACCCCGCAAAGAAAAACGTGATTGAATTCCAATCCTTTTGCTCCATGAATAGTCATCAAAGAGACTTCCCCAAGATCCATTCCCATATCTTCATTATTTGAAGTATCAAGAGTTACTGTTTCGAGAAATCCCCCTAAATCAGGTTTTTGAGTAGAGGTTTCATATTGCTTGATGGCCGAAGAAAGTTCTTCAAGGTTTTCGATTCGAGCCTGCGATTCATAGTCCTTTCTGGCCTTAAGACTGTCCAGATAACCAGATTCATGTAGAACAGACTCATAAATTTCACTTGGGAGCTTTCCAGAGCTATCTGAAAGTCTGGCCTCGACATACATATTGGCAAGAGTTCCCAAGCTAGACCTGACTTTGGCCGATAATTTCATATCTTTGTAATCTGATGGGTTATCCACAACTGTTTCCACAATTTCTGGAAGAGAGACCCCATCTCTGATGGCAACATTTTCCAATTTTCTCAAAGTAGTGGCTCCAATTCCACGACTTGGAACATTCACGATTCTACTGAATGCCAAACTATCCTTTGAGTTCACGATTACTCGCAAATAGGCCAACATGTCTTTGATTTCTTTTCTCTCGTAGAACTTCACTCCACCGACTACACGATAAGGAATATTTGCTCTTCTCAATTGATCTTCAATAGTACGAGACTGAGCATTAGTTCTATAGAAAACCGCCATTTCTCTCGTGGGATTTCCCTCTTTACTCAGACTGATGATGGTATTTGTAATGAATTCAGCTTCTTCTTTTTCATTAAAACATTCAATGACTTCAATTTCCTCACCTGTAGGATTTGAAGTCCACATTTCTTTACCTTTACGATGCGTATTCCTAGCGATGACACTTGAAGCTGCTTCAATTATGTTTCGGCTGGATCTGTAGTTTTGCTCTAACTTCATCACATTGGCTTCAGGAAAATTTTCTTCAAACTCCAAGATGTTTCGAATGTCTGCCCCTCTCCAGCTATAAATGGATTGATCTTCATCCCCAACAACACAAATGTTTCTTTTGGCCTTGGATAGATAGTTTAACAATTTAAACTGGGCTCGATTTGTATCTTGATACTCGTCCACTAAAATATAATCAAATCGGTTGATATACTTAGTTAAGACATCCGGGAACTTTTCAAATAGATGTAAAACTCCGGTTATCAATCCGCCGAAATCAACAGCGTTCGATTTTCTAAGTTCATTGGTATATTCATTGTAGTAAGCAAAGAAAGGATCTGATCGGTCTATATCAAAGTCTTCTTCGTCTTCAATTCCAACATAGTAACCAAGATTATTCAGCCCATCCATGTAGTTCAGGACTTCATAAGGACTCAGTTCTTTGGTAGAAATTCCATGCCGAGATAGAACTTGCTTGATGACTGCTTTGCTTTCAGAAGTATCGTAAATCGTAAAATTACGGCTTAGTCCTATATATTGAGCCTCAGATCGCAAGACTCTGGCACAAAAGGCGTGAAAGGTTGTAACTGAAAGTGCCCCGGCATCAGATGAAACTTGAGTGGCAATTCTATCTCTCATTTCACGAGCAGCTTTATTTGAAAATGTCAGGGCCAGAACTTTGAAAGGAGAAATTCCTTTTTGTTCAATTAGGTAACTGATTTTAGTAACGAGTGTTTTAGTTTTCCCCGATCCTGCACCAGCAAGAATCATCAAAGGACCATCAGTATGCAGAACTGCATTTCTTTGTTGGTCATTTAAACTTTTTAAAACCTCTTCCATTCACCTCACTCCACAGTGACTGATTTTGCCAAGTTTCTTGGCTTATCAATATCAGTTCCCTTACAACGGGCGATATAATAAGCAAGTAGTTGGTTTACAACGTTCACATAAATTGGAGACAATTCGTCCAAACCATCAAAATCCAGCTCGATGTAATAATCACTGATCTCTTTCAAGTGCTCATCACCTCTTGGACCGATTGTGACAATAATGCCCTTTCTAGCTTTAATCTCTTGAATATTACTAATTGTTTTGTCGTAAAGTTCTGGACCAACCAAGGCAACATTGACCATGCTGTCATCAATCAATGCAATTGGACCATGCTTTAACTCTCCTGAAGCGTAACCTTCAGCATGAACGTAAGCGATCTCTTTCAGCTTCAAAGCTCCTTCAAGAGCAATTGGGAAGTAAATGCCTCGACCGGTATAGAAATAGCCTTTATGGATATGAATTTCTTTTGCGACATCTTCGATGATTTTCTCTTCTGCCAAAATTTTATCAACTCTTTCAGCTAGCAGAGAAAATTTTGCAGCCATATCTTTTTTCTTCTCACCGTTTTCGAGAATACCGTTTAAAGCTGCTGAATATATCATCCCAGTCAAAACCTGCTGCGTGAATGCCTTAGTAGAGGCAACGCCAACTTCAATCCCGGCCCTAATCAAAAGATTATCATCACAATCTCTAAATAGAGTCGAGCCTTCGACGTTCACAATAGACATTGTGGATAGGCCATTCGTTTTACAAAGACTTTGAGCTGCTAAAGTATCAGCTGTTTCACCAGACTGGCTGATGAAAAGACCTAGATCATTCTTCTCTAAAATTGGGTCCTTGTATCTAAACTCACTCCCAAGTTCCGCATAACATCGGATTCTATTGAGCTTTTCAATATGATCCTTAATCACCAAACCAGCATAGAAAGCTGTTCCACAGGCAACCAAATGAATATTTTCAGGTTTTTTAGAAATTGCTTTTTCAAGAGAGGGAACGCCTTCTCCAGCAAAATAATAATGGGTCAATGATCTAATGAGCTCTGGTTGTTCATGAATTTCTTTATGCATGAAGTGATCATAATCACCCTTCTCACTTACGGAAGCTGAAAGATCTTGATTCTTTGACTTATACTTTTTTGTTTTTTCCAAATTTAAATCATAGAAGTTCAAAAGGTTTTTATTACCAGAACTCAAATGACAAATAACTTCATCTTCAGGGAAATAAAGTTTATCTACGAGTCCTGCCAAGGCGTAAGGATCACTTGAAGCAAAGACTTCTGACTGAACAGCATTGATTCCACATACAAGTGGCGCACATCGTTTGATCGCATAAATATCAGTAGTAACCGGATCAAGAAGTACAAAAGCGGAATTCCCTTCAACTTTCTTGAAGCTTTCAACAATAGCTTGTTTAAAGTTCAAACCTTTCTTGAGATTAACTGTCATCAATCCTAAAAATACTTCTGTGTCTGTTTGAGATTTAAATTCAAAACCTTCTGCTTGAAGTTCATTTTTTAGTGTTGGTGCATTCTCAATAATTCCGTTGTGAACCATTGAGAGAAGTTCGTTGGAATGTGGATGGCTATTAGTATCGTTAACTTCCCCATGTGTGGCCCAACGTGTATGCCCGATGCATGATCTTGCAACAAAAGGTCCCGCTCCCAAATGCGCCTTGAGATTTTCAAGTTTTCCTGACTTTTTAAAATTTTGAAGATTGCCTTGATCATCAATAAAACTGACGCCAGCAGAATCGTAACCTCGATACTCAAGTCTTTGAAGACCTTCAAGAACCAATTCAACTGAATTCTGAGGACCCAAATGCCCTACAATGCCGCACATAACTCACCCCATCAAAAAAGACGCTAATCCCCCATAGATAACATTTTTGGAGCGAAATGAACACTGAATGAATTATAAAGAGTGGCAGCGATGCATCAAGACTTAGACTTGATAAACCTCTTGGCCATGTTTTCTTTAGTCACTTGCTTTGCCCTTGCAATAGCAAATGACCCACCTGGCATATTTTGGTTGATCGTCGATCCACTGGCCACATAGCAACTATCTCCGAGCTCTACAGGTGCAATCATTTGAGAATCTGAACCAATGAAAGAGTTTTTCCCAATTTTGGTTTTATGTTTTTGAGCGCCATCATAATTGCAAGTGATAAAGCCGCAGCCTATATTTGTATTTTCTCCAATTTCAGCGTCTCCTACATAACTCAAATGGGATACTTTAACGCCTTCTTCGAGAATTGATTTTTTCACTTCGACAAAATTGCCAATTTTTGCATGTGAACCAATATCCGATCCTGGTCGCAATCTACCGTAAGGACCGATGTCTGCAGCCTTTCGAACAACAGATTCTTCCAGATGACTGTAAGCCTTGATTTCGACCTCATCTTCGAGGATTGAGTTTCTAATAATTGAACCTGGCTCAATGACACAATTTTTGCCAATGACTGTTTTTCCCTCAGCAAATACATTTGGATAAACGACAGTTCCAGAGCCAATTTCAACTGATGGATCGATATAGGTATGAGAGAGATCAATAAACCGAACGCCTTCATCTCTAAGTTTTCTCATATGTTTCCATCTGAGATTTCTCTCTGCCGTTTGAAGCTGAGCCAAATCATTAACACCAATAAATAAACTTTCATCTTCGAATAGTACTGGAGCGACATTGGCATCTTCTGAAAAAATATCTGTCAGATAAAACTCACCTGACTTGTTGTTGTCATTGATGTTTGAAATTCGATCAAGAAGATAACTTGTCTTGATCGCGTATAACCCCGAGTTTACCTCTGTAATTTTTCTTTGCTCTTCGTTAGCATCCTTCTCTTCAACGATTTTGAAACCCTTTCCACCTTTGACAATTCTCCCATAACCTTTTGGATTGGGCGTTTCAAAGGTTGCAGCAACTGCATCGAGTCCATTGTCTTTTAAGGCCAAGTAAAGCAACTGAAGCTCTTCCTCAGAAATAACTGGAGTATCTGCACATAAAATAAAAATAACATCTGTCTTCTTGTGATCAGAAACGTCTTTCAAATAAGCGCGAACTGCGTCTGCTGTTCCTTTCTGTTCAACTTGATGGGCCTTGAAGAGAGGATATTGCTGATTTGAAAAAGTTTGATCAAGATAAGATTCAACTTCTTCCTTTCCGTGACCTAGAACTAATCCTACGTGACCATTACATCCAGTTACCTTAAGAAAATTTAAAGCTGCCTGAACAGGAAAAGAGACCAATCGCTGGTTGCACATAGGTGCCAAGGGTTTTGGAAGATCCAACTTCAGACGCGTACCTGCACCAGCAGCGAGAATTACCAGACCGATATTGTCAGACATTTTTTACTCCTGAAATTTTTTTTTAATCCCGACTCAAAACGTAGCATTTTTGATCGCCCGTTATAACGGGGCTTTAGCTCCAAAACGCCCAATTACAGAGGTTCTTCGTCAATTAATCTAACATAAAAGTTTCAATAATTATGACAAAAACTTTAAAGACTTACAGCTATTTGCCCGATTAATTTTTGGAAGTCGAGTTTTTTGCGAAAGTCGTTTTGGAGGACAGTTATGGTTACAAACTACGAGGGTGACAACATAGAGTTCAAAGAAGATCTCCCCCTCTTACCCGTCAGGGACATCGTAGTTTATCCTTTCATGATTTTACCCCTATTCGTAGGAAGAGAGTCAAGTATTCAGGCAGTCGAACATGCACTGAATGAAAGTAACAGACTCATCTTACTCTCAAGTCAAAAAGACATTACTGCTGAGAGTCCTGCGCCAAGTGAAATTTACGAGCTTGGAACTGTGGCAATGATCATGAGAATGAGAAAGCTACCAGATGGTCGAATTAAAATTCTAGTGCAGGGTCTAACTAAGGCCAGAATCAAAGATTTTATCAGCGAAGAACCTTACTTCGTAGCAAAAGTCGACAAAGTGGAAGACGCAAAAATTGAAGAGACTTCAGTTGCTGTGAACGCACTAATGAGAACAATCAGAGAACAACTTGAGAGGGTTATCACTCAAGGGAAAGTTCTTTCGCCAGATATCCTAATGGTACTTGAAGATATTCAAGACCCGGGAAGATTAGCTGATCTTGTTGCCTCAAATCTAAACTTGCATGTTGGTGAAGCCCAAATGATTCTAGAAATTCTAGATCCAATTGAAAGGCTTAATAGAATCAACGATATTCTTGGAAGAGAACTTGAAATTCTCGCCATGCAAGCCAAAATCAAAAATAATGCAAAAGAGGAAATCTCAAAAAATCAAAAAGAGTTTTTCCTTAGAGAGCAAATCAAAGCCATCAAAAATGAACTTGGAGATGGTGTAGAAGAACCAGAAGATGAAATTGCAGAATTCAAAGCAAAAGTAGAGAAAGCAGGAATGCCGGAAGAGGTTGAAAAAGAAACTCTTAAGCAAGTTCAGCGTCTTGAAAAAATGCATCCTGATTCTTCAGAGTCCAGTATTGTTAGAAGTTATCTCGAGTGGCTGACAGAACTTCCATGGTCAACAAGCTCAGAAGAACATCTCGATCTGGATCTTGCTCAAAAGATTCTTGATGAAGATCATTTTGATCTTAGAAAAGTAAAAGAAAGAATTCTTGAATATCTTGCTGTGAGAAGACTCAAAGGCAAGAATATGAAAGGACCTATCCTTTGTTTCAGTGGACCTCCAGGTGTTGGTAAAACCTCTCTTGGGAAATCCATCGCTAAATCCATGGGAAGAGAATTTGTTAGAATTTCTCTCGGTGGTGTGAAGGACGAAGCTGAGATCAGAGGACATAGAAGAACTTATGTTGGCTCAATGCCAGGTAGAGTTATTCAAGCACTCAAGCAAGTCAAAACCAACAACCCAGTAATTCTTCTGGATGAAGTGGACAAGCTTGGTGGAGACTTCAAAGGCGATCCTTCTTCGGCGCTACTAGAAGTTCTTGACCCTGAACAAAATAGCACTTTCAGAGACCATTATCTGAATGTTCCTTTTGACCTCTCAAACGTGATGTTCATTGCAACCTCAAACGTCCTGGAAAATATTCCTGGTCCTTTGAGAGACAGAATGGAAGTCATCAACTTGAGCGGTTACACTCAAGAAGAAAAAGTACAGATTTCGAAGAAGTATCTAATTCCAAAACAAATGGAAGAAAATGGTATTTCTGATGACCATATCAAGTTTACGGATGAAGGTGTTCACGCTGTTATCGAGCACTTTACTTCTGAAGCTGGTTTGAGAAATCTTGAAAGAAAAATCGGTGCACTTTGTAGAAAAGTCGCTATGAAAATTGCCAAAGGTGAAGCTGACAAGACACATATTGTGACAAATACAGTTTTCAAACTTCTTGGACCTCCTGTTTTCACTAGAGAAGATGACAACAAGGAAAATGAAGTTGGTGTTTGTACAGGTCTTGCTTGGACAGCTGCTGGTGGAGAGATTCTTTATATTGAATCAACCAAAATGAAAGGAAAAGGACTCACCCTTACCGGACAGCTTGGTGACGTGATGAAAGAATCTGCCCAAACTGCTGTTGGTTTCATTAGAAGTAAGGCGCTTGATTTTGGAATAAGTGAAGATGCATTTGAAGAAAATGAAATACATATTCACCTACCAGCAGGAGCCATTCCTAAAGATGGTCCAAGTGCCGGGATTACTCTTGCAACAACTCTTGTCAGTCTTCTCACAGAAAAGGCGATCAAGAAGTCAGTTGCCATGACAGGTGAAATCACCCTTACAGGAAAAGTTCTTCCTGTTGGTGGGATTAAAGAAAAAGCTTTGGCCGCCATGAGAAGAAATATTGATACAGTCATTATTCCATGGAAGAACCAAAAGGATCTTGTTGATATTCCTGATGAATATAGAGCGAAAATCAACTTCATTCCTGTTAAGTCTTTTGAAGAAGTTCTGGAAATTGCCCTCGAAGGATGGGAAGGAAAGACAACATTCAAAAAGAAAGAAAAGACCAAAAAGAAAACCAATACAACTCCGATGGCAGCCTAACTGCCATCGGTCTTCATTTTAGTTTTCCGACTAATTCACTCCGGGACTCTCTTGTTCTGGAGCTAGATCTCAGAAATCATACTTTTTCCTAAACACGTTCTGCTGTAAAATCTAACTAAGACAAAATTAAAGGATTGATATGTCTTCAAGAAAGAAAAAGTTACGAATTGTTGTAGTTGATGATTCTGAATTCAGTCGACAAACTACAGTCGAAGTTTTGAATGAAGCTGGATTTGATGTTGTTGGGTCTTTTGGCTCAGCAGAGGAAACATTGAGTTTCATCAAAGTAGCTGAAGCCGACCTCTATCTTCTTGATGTTGTCATGCCTGAAATGTCTGGTATTGAATTGGCCAAAGAAGTCAGCGGCTTGATGTCTGAAAATCGTATAATCATGATGTCTAGTCTAAATACAGAAAGTATAGTCATTGAATCTATTTCAAATGGAGCAATCGACTTTCTGCCAAAACCTTTTGAAAAAGATGATTTAATCAGAGCGGTTGGAAAAGTGGCCGTCGATCTTGAAAAGGATTAGTGATGTTTTTCATGCTTAAATTCACAATTTATTTCTCAATAAGCTTTGTTATTCTTTGTATACCAATACAAAACAGAACACTTTTTAATTTGATTCATAAACATGCAAGTCCATACACAACCCAGATCTTCTCAGAAGTAGAAAAGGCTGCATCCAATCAAATCCAAAAAGGGAGTAAATTCACCAAAAAGTTTTTCTCCAATTCGAATCCGGATCAACAAGACAAGGTTATTGCCAAGTTTTCATCAACTAAGAAGCCTATGATGGAAAATGTAGAAGAATTGATGAAAGATGAGGATACGGAAGAAGAGGGATATACTGTCGAAGAAAAAGAATTACTGAACAAGATATTAAAAGAGGCCCGATAACGGGCCTCTTTTATTACACAACAACTATGAACAACTTGAGCTGGAACGTGAACTACAACTAAAACAACTTCAACAACAACTTCAACTCTAACAACAACTACAACTTTTAACTAAACAACTTGATTGGCATTTTATTGTTGGCCAACAACACTTCCGTTCGAAGTTTCAGCAGGCTGATTTCCACCTTCATTCTGATCTACATGAGATCTACTTACTGAACTTCCATCAGAACACTCAGTACTTGCGTCTTCCGACAATGCAAATGCTGATGTAGCTGAACCAAAAACAATTAGAGATAGCAAAATTAGTGTATTGATCTTTTTCATAAACCCTCCAAAGCGTTTCACTCTTTTGCTATTTATAGATGCACGCGGCGTGCCAAAGTTAAAATACCTAAATTCAGAGATTTAAGTACTAGAAGGCCGTCTAAAAAGCTGACTTTGACTAAAAATGTGACGATTTTTGGGCCTTAAAGGCCTGGAGCTAACCGAGAGGTTAGCCCATAAATTTCAACAACTTACGTATTTTACTAAGCTTTGAACTGGTGTAGGGTGGATATTTGATGGGAATGTCCAACATTTGGCGTCTCTTCATTACTGCCCTGAAGTGCGAAAACGTATCGAAGGAGAACTTACCATGATACATCCCCATTCCACTGGCCCCTACGCCGCCAAACGGGAGGGTATCACTTGAAAGATGAAGAAGAGTATCATTGATACAAACTCCACCTGAAGAAGTCCTCTCCAAAATCTTTGTTTCCAGTTCCTCATTATTAGTAAAAATATAGAGGGCCAAAGGTTTAGGCCTCGAGTTAACAAACTTTATACCCTCATCAATATTCTTAATTTTTATCAAAGGACAAAGTGGTCCAAAAATCTCTTCTCTCATCACACTAGAATCGAACTGGGCCTTTAGAATCGTGGGTGAAATATATTTGGCTTCACGATCAGAGTCTCCTCCAAGAAGAATCTCTTCTTTGGTGAAATAACCCATGAGTCGATCAAAGTGTCGTTGATTAATTATTTTTCCATAGTCATCAGAGACTTTTGGATCCTTTCCATAAAGCTCATTAATGTACTTTTCAAACAAAGGTACTATCTTTTCGTAATGCTTTTCCTCGACGAGTAAATAATCTGGGGCGACACAAGTCTGACCGGCATTAAAGAACTTCCCCCAGGTAATTCTCTTGATTGTCAGGTCCAAATCCACATCACCCACAATAAAACATGGGCTCTTACCACCCAGCTCCAATGTAACAGGAGTAAGATGCTTGGATGCCTTTTCCATTACGATTTTTCCAACAAACTCGTTTCCAGTATAGAAGATATAGTCAAATGGTAGATCAAGAAGAGCTTGAGTTTCCTCTACAGCCCCTTCTACAACGCTTATATAGCTGTTTGAGAAGTGATTTTTGATGAGATCAGCAACTATTTTTGAAGTTGCAGGAGCTACCTCTGAAGGCTTTAAAATGGCAGTATTTCCGGCAGCAATCGCACCGACGAGAGGAGAAATCAATAACTGAAATGGATAGTTCCAAGGACTGATGATCAGCACTGTTCCTAGCGGCTCAGGCTTAATATAGGAAGATGCTGGGAAGTGAAGCAAAGACGTCGAAACAGATTTAGTCCGCGCCCACTTGTCGATATTGTGAATGGCCTTATCTATTTCCAAGATACAAAATCCTGTCTCACTCACATAGGCCTCAAATTCACTTTTTCCAAGATCTTCCTTGAGGGCATCATGAATGGCCTTCTCATTTTTTTCAATGAGATCTCGGAGTCTTGCTAATTGATTTTTTCGAAAGCTAATTGAGAGAGTCTCACCTTCAGAAAAGTAATTCTTATGGTCTTCAAAAATGGATTTGATCGATTCGAGTGACATGATTTACCCCAGTGTTAAGGAGTATTATTCTACCTAAAAAATCTAAAAAGGCCCGCTGGACGTTTTTCCAGGGGGCCTTTTTATAAGAGACGCTTTTTAGGGGGGGATTGGTTTTTTTTACTGTTGTGTAGCATTACCAGTGTTAGAAGTGCTCGTAGATGCATCATTAACAACTACTGGTTGAGCAGATCTTGAACTCTGGTCAGAATGAACACACTCAGTCGATGTATTTTCACCTGTTGCAAAAGTTGTATTTGCAATCATAAGTGTGAATACAATCAAAATAAGCTTTTTCATAACTACCTCCGGGCATTAACTCTTTGCCTAGAATAGTTGCAGAAAGCATGCCACTTTTCTCACTCAAATTTTCAGGGATTTATACAAGCTGAGGTGTTAATTTTTTAGACAGTATTTAAGAGAGTGAACAAAAAAAGGCATGCCCGAAAGCATGCCTTCATTATTAAGAAAAATTTTAACTAACTAATTATATTATTCGTTTGTAACGTTACCACCGTTATTACCAGTAGTACCAGTTGTCGATCCAGCAGGAGCGCTTGTATCAACCCTTGTTCCATCTACATCAGCACAGTCCGTTGGAGACTCGTCAATTGCAAATACATTCAAACTTCCCACAACTAGCGTCATAACCATTAATAGCTTCAAAGTTTTCATCTTTATCTCCCTCACTCTTAATCTAGTGTTCGTAAACCTATTATATCTCTCTTTACGGCAATTCCTAAAAAACGTTCAACTGCCTGTAAACACGTGGAGGCCTACGCCTCCAAAAGTGGTCATTACATGTTCAGGTTAACACCTGCTGGCTTAACAATACTTAGTAGACTCTGGAACGCCTGGGTCACTTGAAGTGCCATCTTATGTCCAGACTTAGATTCTACTTTCTTGATCTCACCATAGTTGTCGTAAGCTACGTTGATCTTACCAACTTCACCCATAGCGATCTCAACAGGCTTTCCAAGAGCGTTGTACTTGAAAGTCAAAGTTCTCTTCTGCTTGGTACCTTTGTCGTAATCTACCATTTTAGTGATTCGGCCTTTTCTATCGTAGATCAAAAGAACTGACTTCCCTTTAGCATTAGTAGCTTTTGAGAGGTTTCCTTTTTTGTCGTACTCAAAATTTGTCCAACCTTTATTGTTCACAACTCTTGTGATCTTGTTGAACTTGTCATGGTACTCAAGCTTAACAAAGTCACCTTTTGTACTTGTCTTAGAAGTCAAAAGACCTTTCTTGTTGTATTCGAAAGTTGTTACATGATTTCCTCTTGTGATCTTAAGAGGAAGTGAACAACACTCTGAGTAGATTGTCTCAGTCTTGAATCCATTGATTTCAGTAAGAATTCTATAAGTGTACTGTGATCCATCAGGACGTGTCTTGATTTCGTACTCATACTTATTCTTAGCTTCTTTTCCATTTGGAGTTTTCTTAGTAACAACAGTCCAATAATGGAAATCTGGATTCTTTGGATTGGCACCATACTCATAATTTGTAGACTCTTTATTTCTGTCTACGATTTCTGTTACGAACTGAGTTTTCTTGTCATAGTTGATGCTTTTTTGTGAACCGTCGGCATAATCAATACCGATCATATTATGTTGTCCATCATAGCTGTATTTAAAGATGTTCCCCGCGATGTCTTTAGTCTCGATCAGGTCGTCACCTTTATATCTATAGAAAACCTTCTTGTCGCCAACAGACCAAACTTCTTTGATTTTCCCATCTGGATACCAAGAGAAGAAAAGTTGCTTAGCTTGAGAGTCTTTGATTGATTTAAGAACTCCACCTTTTTCATAGTCGAAAGAAACTGTATAACCGTTTTTGTCTTTGATTTTTGTAAGCTTACCGTCTTTATTGAAGTATTCTGTCTTACCGTCGTTATAAACTCTTTTGAAACCTTCTTTCTCTTTGTGAACTTCTTGAAGTCCTCTCGTATTAGAATAAAGAACTGTTCCAGCTGCCAATTTCGCCTGTACATCAAACTTTCTCGCATAAGCTTGTCTGATCTCAGCATCACCCATAAGTTTTTTCTTGAGGGTTTCAGCAACTTTGTCTGTAACTGTTGTTTTCTTTCTCATTGCTTCGATGATCTTGTCTGCAGCTGCAGCTGGATCAACGGCTGACTTAGGTGTAAACCTGGTCAAAGCACCTGAACCGTTCTCATGAACAACAACAGATCCATCAGCAGATACAGTTAGGAATGTTTCGTAATCACTACCCCAACCAAATCCAAACCAACCTTTCTCAGTCGCTCTAGAGTTATAAGTTCTGACAACTTTCAAATCATGTCCACCACCCGGAACAATAATGTCCGTGTAGGAAATGTAAAAGTTCCCGTTCTTCAAATTCACCCCAGCAAACAGCGTCGCTGGCAGCAAAAGACTTAGCAAAAACAGTTTTAACAGCTTCATGAGTTCAATCCTTTTTATACAATCCTAAAGGTTCTCTTGTGTATCCTTATCGGCATCTATTTTAACCGACTTTAGCCCTTAATCTGAAAAATCAGACCTCAATTTTAACGATTTTAAGGATCACCAATCCCCCTGCAATATCAAGTAGTAAGGCCGCGATAAGGAATGCCCAACCTACAGGAGTGGTAAACATCAACATCATAGATTTTGGATCTGAGAAGAAATAAATGGTCCCAATGGCAAAAGGCATACAAAAAATTGTGGCACCCTGGAACATCCCTTGAGCTACGTAAGTCTCGATTTTTTGTCGCAAACGTATCCTTTCACGGATTACAAACACAATAGTATCAAATACTTCCGCAAGGTTACCCCCGGTCTCCCTGAGGATATTAATGGAAGCAACAAACATGTCGTTATCTTGAGTGGGCACCCGCTTGGCAAGATTGTCCAAACACTCTTCTAGAGGTACACCAATTTTGTTTTGTTGAAGAATCATGTTGAATTCCTGACTGACAGGAGCAGGCATTTCATCAACAACCATGCCAATGGCCTGAGGAACAGACAAACCAGCTCGAATACCGTTGGAGAGAAGCTGGAGAGCATCAACCATTTGCCCAGAATAAGCATCAACTCGTTTCTTAAACATATAATCAATTACAGGTTTGGGTATTTTGAAACCAGCGAATGAAACCATTAATCCAAGAATAAAACCTAGTAACCACTTTCCAAAAACACCAAAAATCAAAAATACAATCGCGCCAAAACCGACAGATATGGCCAATAGCAAATAAGTGACATGCTCAGGCTTGACCTCAATAAACATGAGCTCAAGTTTTTCCATAATGTATGTTCTTGTACCGAGAGTTTGTCTCTCGATCCAGTCAAAGATGCTGTGTGAATATTTAAAACTGAATAGAAAAACCATGAAGCCCGTAAGCCCGATGATTCCAGTGTCTCCTAACAGTTTTACAAAAGTATCCATCTACTTTAGCCCGCCTTCTGTCCGCCGCCTTTCTTCGGATCACCTTTTTTTGGATCACCTTTATCGGCCGCCGGTGCTTCTTCTTTTTTCTTTGGAGGAGGTGCTGCACTTGCGTTTTGAAACAATCCTCTTGGAATGTTGTAACCTTTCCTCTCGAGAACTTCGATAAACTTTGGAATGAAGCCTGTTGCTTGGTGCTCACCAATAATCTTTCCAGACTTATCAATTCCTTTTTGAACATAAAGAAAAATATCTTGTAGGGTTACAACGTCCCCTTGCATCCCACCAATTTCAGTAATGTGAGTAAGTCGTCTTGAACCATCGTCAAGACGGGATTGCTGAATCACCATATGCACAGCATTTGCGATCATTTCTCTAATTGCTTTAGGACTCAATCCTGCACCTGCGTATTGAACCAGGGTTTCAAGACGTCCAATACACTCTCTTGGATTGTTGGAGTGAACTGTTGTCATGGATCCATCGTGACCAGTACCCATGGCCTGAAGCATGTCCAGGGTTTCACCACCCCTACACTCCCCAACCACAATACGGTCAGGACGCATTCTCAGTGTTTGTTTAACAAGGCATCGAATATCGATTGCACCATCACCTTCTAGTGAAGGTGGACGAGTTTCAAGACGAACAACGTGATCTTGAGGGAAATCTAGTTCGGCGGAGTCTTCACAGGTAATGATACGTTCATTGGCCTGGATGAAACCTCCAAGAACGTTGATCAAAGTTGTCTTACCAGAACCAGTACCACCAGAAACAACTATATTTCTGTGAGCTTCAACGGCAATTCGAAGAAAGTCACCCATGTTTTGTGTAATAGAACCGAACTTCACCAAATCTTTCCAAGTCAATCTATTCTCTGGGAATTTTCTGATGGTGATCGTACATCCATCTAGAGCACAAGGTGGAATAATGGCGTGAACCCTGGAACCATCTGAGAGACGAGCATCCACGTAAGGAGTTTTTTCATCAATACGACGTCCAATTGGTGCAACAATTCTTTCAATCACATTTAGAACCTGACGGTCATCTGTGAAGATAACATCAGATTTTTTAATTTTACCGCCATGTTCGAAAAAGATTTTCTCTGGGCCAACAACCATGATTTCTGAACATTCTTTATCAGCAAGTAGATCTTCTAGTGGTCCAAGACCTAGAGCTTCGTCTAGAATCTCTTTCACGATTCTATTCATATCATCTCTTGAATTGAGAATACCTTTCGTATCTTCTTTGCCCAAAAGATCTACGACCAATTTTTTTGTTTGTTCCCTCAAAATAATTTGAGCTTTAGGATCGTTATCATCCTGTTTGGAGAGATCCATTTCTTCAACAAGTGATTTGTGAATTCTTCTTTTGAGTGCAACCCAAGCATTTTGCGCTTTCTTCTCTTCAGATCCTCCGGCCTTCGCAGCAGCAGTTTTCTTGGGATCAGTAGGCTTATTAAGCTTATCCAATGACTTTAAAACGTTCTTTTGAATAATCTTTCTGGCTACCTCAATCACTCCTTTTGCAAAAATAGAGTTTTTAGCAGCAACCATTGCTGGAACTTTTTTATTGAGAGCTTGAACCAGAGTTTGATCATCTCTTGGTACAGTTGCAAAAACCGGCTTGCCGATAGACTTTCCAACGACTTCTGGAGTAACAGGGTGACCTTTTACAGCCTGATTCAATAGAATCTGGATCATGTCTTTTGGAAACATCATTGTCACAAGATCCGAATACATTCGCTTGGTCTGATTAATTGCAAGAATATCTGGCCCCGTAATCATCAAGATCATAGTGGTGTATTCCAATGCTTTTGTGCATAGATCACTTAATTCACTTCCTCCATCGATAATCGTTAGAGGATAAATATTAGTAATAGCCTTGAGAGTTTTCCCCAGTGCTTCAGCATTAATCCCCTCACTTGCGTTGGGATCATTTGGCATACCAATATACATGACACCCGCGGGGTGTGGTGAAATGAATTGAATAATGGACTTAGGATCAATTGCTCCTGGATACTCAGCTAAATCTTTTACCGTTTTTTTCTGCTTAATACCGGTAATGAGGTTTTGATCACCAGAAGCTCTTTGGTCAAAGTCCAGCAAGAGCACTTTTTGTCTGGCCTCTTGAGCATAGGCGAAGGCAAGGTTGGCTGCAATCTGGGATTTACCCTGACCACCTTTTCCTCCAATAATTGTAATTATATGCCCGGCCACTATCTTGTCCTCTGTCTAAATTTCTTTTTAATCTCTTCAGTTCCCTGTGAAGCTGATTCAAGAATTTCCGGAGTTACGAAAATTACAAACTGACTTCTATTGGAAACATAACTTTTCGACTTGATGAAAGAGAATAGCGCTTGGCCACCTTCAACTTGATCAACCCCGCCAGGAGGGTTTCTGTCAAAGTCGGTCGCACTTCTGTTAACGACAACCCCACCCACGACAGCAGACTCTTTCGACTTAACCACAATATTGGTATTGATTGTATTCGACAGAACTTCTGGAGGTTGTCCAATTGAAGACGAAACTGAAATTCCCATATTCAAGTCAATCTTTTCTTCTTGAAGAATCTTCGGCTTAACGGTCAATTCAAAGCCTGACTTGGCCTCATCGGCACGAGTAAACTCTCCAGTACCTAGAGCAAACTTCTTACTTGAGTTTTTCTTAACAACACCTTGAACACCATCTTTTATGACAACCACACCAGATTGAATGACTCTAGCATGTCCAGCACTTTTGGCTGATGCAAGTTTTGGAAAAAGGTTTCCTATTGTGGCCTGAAGTGTTCCTTCTGACCCAGTGGTAACTCCACCGCCACCTTTACCAATATTAATTGAACCACCATCTCCACCAAGTGTAGGTGTCCAAGTGAAACCGAAAATTTTGTTGTAATCTCTAGTTAACTCTACAAATTGAGCTGTAATTTTGATCAACTTTGGAACTGGCTCTGGTTTTGATTTGGCATTTACTTGAACAAAATTCTGAATAATATTTTTTCTAGCGGTTTGGACAGCATCAGTTCTTTGGGCCAAAGTCTGGATTCTATCTGGAACATAGGCGTTGGCGATAATTTCAGCTCTAAGTTTATCTGGTTCGTTTGTAACAATACCTTCCAACCAAAAAAGATTGTTCACAACCCTAACAGTTACATCACGAAGACCGTTCTTTTGAATCTCATCTTGCATTTTCTTTGCAATGATTCTTTGTGTTTGCGGTGAAAGCTCTACTAGTCTGATCACATCTGGATACTTGTCCAGAATAACAACAACTTTCCCAATATCGGCCGGAACAACAATTCTCCCACCAACATATACATAATCACCTTTGACACCTATTTCTAAGCCTTCCACATCACCAAGGAAATCTTTCAACTCCCTTACAACTTTTGATTGATCGCTGGCCGTAACTGTTACGAGGTATCTGGCTTTGATATCTCCGACTGTGTTTCTTACTGTAACTGAAGTCTTACCAGGCTTCATTCCTTTGAAGGTCAATTCTCTTTTTGAAGGAATAAGCTGATAACTGAGAATAGACTCGTTACCAATCTGAATTTTTGTTGAAGGGGCGAAGTCAAGTTTTTCAATCGAATCGATACCCAATACAACTTCGATATTTTTTTCTGGTGGATCACCACCAGCAGCTTGTGCCCATACATTAGCAGTGAACAAGAATGTGACGATCAGTAAAAGATGTTTCAAACTTGTCACCTGGCTCCTTTTTTAGCGCTGTACTTATCTGAAAAGAAAGCCTTTGCTTCCGAAGCGTCTTCACCCAAAAGGTCGAAGATTTTTGTAGGCTTGATTCTAACAACCTTATTGTCAGATTTTGCTCTAAGAGAAAGATAAGGTGGGATACCTGTAAACGTCAGAAGGAAAACTAATTTCTGAACCTGATAAGGGTCGAGTTCCATCGTCACAGTATTGTACTGACTGTAAGTACTCAAATTCATCTTACGAATAACTGTTGGAGTTTTAACACCAATCAGAGGAATATTATTCGTCATGTTCATCCCGGTAGAAAGAACGTGAACATCTTGAAGAATGGTCATAACTTTCTGCATGTCTTTTCGTCCGGCAGAGTAATCGATAGCTGCAATGATATCGACCTTGTCTCCAGGCTTGAGAAGCTTAGAAACCGCTTGCTTCTCTGTGATAGTAATTGCGACGGCCCTCTTACCATTTGAAACGGTGTGAGCAAGACCAGTTCTCATCCCCGGAAATGTAACTCGAGGCTTTGTTACTTGTTCATCTTTAAGGATTGGAACTGTCGCAATCAAACCATCATCAAGATCCTTCATACTTTTAAAATGTCCGGGGGCTGCAAAGGTTTGCGGAACAGACTTAACTGTAACTTTTGAGTCATCAATAAGTTCAAGCTCTTTGATATCAACCTTCGCGACAACGACTGTGACGGGCTTTCCGTATTTTTCGACCAAAACATTTTCTCGATCTTCAATGTAGGTATAAACCATAAACATCGCAAAAACGGAGATTATGAGAGCTAATGTAAACGCACGTGTGTTCATCAATTCCTTCCATGGAAAAGTTTGCTTACATTTTATCAAAAATTACGAAGGTTTATGCCGAGAGGCAATATTTACAGCTGTGTCAATTCTTGCGATTTACGCAGTCTTCAAGTTTGTTGAGGGCGCCGTTAAAAGCCAACCAAACTTCTCGGTATTGAGCCCCATCATCAAGCTTGAGTGAATAAGTTTCTCCACACACACCATAAGCGGTTGCTGGACGAATATAAGAGGTTTGATTTTCTTCCAAATCAGGTTCATCACAGGTTTCATCTTGCTTGATATCACCAAACAAAGCGTTGTATTTGAAACAAGTAGTATGTGGAAGTCTACTCACAATCTTTTCGGCCCAACCCAAGGCAAAATGTCCGACATCGACCAGACCAGACTCATCTTTCCAACTTTTTAAAATTCTGGCGTTTGGCAGTCGGGAATTATGTTGATTGAACATATAGAAATAGGCCCTTGTCGCTTTTTGTTGGTTAATTGAAGCATTGATTGAATTTCCTGTTACAAGCAAGACTCCACAGAGCACCAACACCAATGGCAAAAATACAATGAATTCAAATAAGGCCTGTCCCTGCTCTGATTTCATCTCAACACCCATTATCCGACAACGTATGATGGGGAGTTCCCCCTGCTCCATCACAAGACGGGGCTCCCAAATCTCTTACAGCTTTGCAAGTTCTCTCAAGGCAAGTTTGCTTGGTTGGCTCTCTTCCCAAGAAGGCTTCTGAGATCATTTCCATTGGATCCAAACTAGCAAACGGAAAACCAAACGAGAATTTCTCCTGGTACTTCATGATCGCACCGACATAAAGTCTGGCGGCCGTATCATCTGAAGGAGGATTGTTAAAAGTTGGATCACCTTGATTATGCTTCATGTATCTTTTGAAAACTTCTTTGGCCCTGGTGGCGGCCATTGTATCTGTGTTTGTATCACTCGTACTATTTCTATCGTAAACGAGGAATGCTCTCGCTGCTTGAAAAGTTGCATAATGAGTCATGTAACCTCTGGCAAAATTAAGAGCTATTTTTAAATACACAAACATAAATCCAAACATTAAAACAAAGACAACAATGAACTCAATCGTCGATTGTCCTTCTTCTCGCTCAATCAATGTTTTCTTCTTTTCACTCATCATGGTTTTGGATAATCCTCATCATTTGAAAAGAAACGAGATCCTGAACCGTCTGCATTTGTGAAAGTATCGTGATTGCCAGTGTAAGTTGAGTTATCAAGCTCAGCAGTTCCTGGCCTTCCATGCCGATATGTGTACATCATTGAATTTCTCATCCCATTAACGATCGTTGAGTTCGGTCCCATGATCTCTCTGAATTTTTCATTTTGAATGACAACAAGAACAAGAGTGAGAACTACTCCCAAAAGCATGATGTATTCAACAATACTTTGTCCTTCTTCGTTATTCATCACCAAAACATAAGCTCCCGATTTTCAAACCCAAACCACATCCATGAAATAAGGATAACAGGCGCATAAGAGAATTTCGTTCCGAAAACCTCTTTGATCGCAGGTATATCCATACATTTTATCGCAGATAAAATTTTTTCAAAGTTATTCAAAGCATTCATGATGAGAAGAAAAAGACCGACGATCACAGTCGACAATAATAAAAAGAGAAATGCACTTTCATGAAGATCAACTGGTGTTAAAAGGTAAAAGCTAACCAAATATTTAGAATCGCCTCCCCCCATGATTTTCAACATAAAAAGAATGAAACCAACAAAGAAAAAAGCTATCGGGAAAATGAACGTCTTCATTTCCCAGCGGTACTGCTCAGGAAACAAGAAAGTGAGCAGGGCAAAAATTGAAATGTTAATGAGGGCCCAATAATTTGGAATCTTCCTGGTTTTAATATCCCCGTAAGCAACCAAGAGCAGCTGTAGGAGAAGGAAAATGAATACCGAAATCGGAAGCTTCATGCTCTCCCCTATTTATTATTCTTAAAAGAGTCCACGAAGCACTTCTTTTTGCAGACTCCTACTGATAGCTGCTGAGAGAGATAAAAGGCGAGATTCCCCATGGTGCCTGTGAGATAGCCATTGATAGCATCCACCATTTTCATAGCGATAATGGCCATGAAGGAGAAGATGATAATGTATTCAATAAGTGCTTGTCCGGCGGCACTTCTTTTTAATTTCATATGGATACATTTTAAATGATGTCGGGATAGGACACAAAGAAGGGCAGATTCTTCTTCGAAAGAAGATTACTCAAAAAACGGAAGGAAAACAAAATTATCGGAAGCCCTTGAGGGCCAGAGCTTCCTAAAAACTAAGCCTTACTGCATACCTTCTAGCTCAGTAGTAATTTTGTTTTGAGCAGTGTCAAATACACCTTTCGTCAACGAATCCAGCTTTTCCTGGGCCGTAGTCTTGAACTTGAAAACGATCAAGGCCACAACGGCTACCAGCAGGATGTATTCTGTTGAGGTCTGCCCTTCCTCGTCCTTAAGATATTCCAAAAACTTACTCATCATACCTCTCTCCTATAACAAAGGATCTTGATAGTACTGGTCACTTATCGGCATAAGCCCCAATACTCTTTAGGGAAAATATAAATATAAACACTTATGGTTTACTTCTCCTTCTTTCCCATGTCTTATTATACCGCAACGCATTATATGCCTCAAGAGAAATTGACCCTAAAGGTCGGGTATAAGCATCTAGAATTATTGAAAATTAACAAGTGTGAAAATGTTTACTAGGGCCTATTCTCTCGCAAATTGCTATAATGGCTCTAGGACCTTGGTTAGGCGAAGACGAGTTTCGCCCTACAAGATTTTTCAAGGAAGCGGTCCCTGATCACGGTGAGCAAGCTCACATCACCAAAAGTGATAAGTGAGAAGCCTGAAGTGGTTACTAACTGCATCCACCTAGCAAATGCTGGGCGGAACCTAAAGCCGGCCAAGGTCCTTTATCTTTTCTCTCGCCCTTCTAAACAGCCTATTTCATTGACAGCAGAGCACAAAGACTTCATCATTTTTATATGGAAAGCACTCAACATCCCCAAACAGAAATTAAAACAGATTGGATCGAAACTTTAGCTCTTGAAGAGTTGAATATGGATGAAACTGGGATCATTCACATTGATGATCATTTGAATCCTTCTCACCTACTTGAAGAGTCTTCTATTCAATTCATGGATCAATTGAGAGAAAGAGTTGATATCTACGTTGGTAGATTCAATGAATACAGAGGTGCCGCTTCTGGTTCACATATCAAGATTTTTAAGATCTCGAACACCATCAACGACTTTATGCTTTTTAGAAATTCTTTAAGACTTGTTTTTGCTCGTAAGGCGAATGATTTGATCTCTATTGGATTTCTTTCCAGTGGAAAGGATGTCTTTGCTGCGAGATTAAATAAAGATGATCAAGCACAGCATGGTATCCATGAAATTCGTGCTCATGTTGGTCCATTTAATAAAATCTCTTGGAAGTTTCAGGGTGAATCTGTAGATTTAGATGCTCTCGTTAAGCACTATCTATCAGAATTTATCAGACATTCTTCTAGATAAAACTTATTCCTGTTCCCTTTTTGACTTTTTTACCGCCAGTCTTCTTTCCGTGTAATCTTCGGAAAGTAAATTCCAGTGATTCTTCAACTGTTGGCATATTAACATTGAGAAAACCTTCAATGTTTGCGACATCTAAGTGAAAATAAAACTCACTTTGACCCCGTCTCGATTCATCAGAAGGAAAATCCCACTTGCCTCTATCTATCAATCTCTTGTTTTCTTCAAAAATATCAGCATACATTTGGGAGAATTGATAATGTGTCACAGTGTCTGTCGAACAAACTTGGAAAAGCCTATTGGCGACTTTTTTTTCAAAGCAGATCTTCATCAAAGTTCCCAAATAAAATATATCCAGGAATCCCGTGTGGATGAAATCATCGGCAACAACTCTTTCTCCACCAGAGAGATGGCGTTGAATGGTTTCAAACCAATTCTTTCCATTGGGAACAATACCTCTTCCATAGATATTGCATGTTCGAAAAATAATATAATTTAAACTCGTCTTTTGCAGATAAAACTCGGCTTGCGATTGAGTTTTACCCATCGTGGTCGAAGAGTCTGGAATATCCATTTCAATATATTTTTTGTTTTGTCCGGCAAAAACATGATTTGAAGATATGTAACAAACTTGTGATCTGTAGCGATGGCAGTATTCCGCTACATTAAAGAGTCCACTTGTATTCTTGGCCTCAGCGAGCTCTGGGCTCTTGTGCGCCTGAAGAAACGATTCCACACCCTCGGCGTAAATCGTAATATCAGGTTTGAAAGCATAAATAATGAGCTGAACTTCATCTTTAGCAAGAACGTCGCAGGGTAACGTCAGAATTCCTGGAAGACTGACGGGGTTCTTGTGATAAGTTCCAATGACTTTGAAATCTCTTCTGAGAATTTCGGCAAGATTTGATCCAAGAAAAGAATTAACTCCGAAGATCAGAACTGTTCTGATTGCTTCTTTTTCTTTTTTTTCCTCTTCTTTGGTCGCCATAAAAACTTCTTTTTAGAAAGTTTATCATATTCACAAAATAAAAAAACGCCCTGGCCTCATTCGAGGCCCGCGGGCGTTGGTTCTAACGAAACTATCCAATCAATTTAAGTGCAGCGTTGGTTGACTGGTTTGCCTGTGATAGCACCGACACACCGGCCTGTACCAAGATGTTATTCTTGGCCATTGCTGCGGTTTCTTCCGCTACATCAACATCTCTGATCCTTGATTTCGCAGCCGACATATTTTCGTCTGCAATCGAGAGAGAGTTAACAGCTGAAGAAAGTCTATTCTGCATCGCACCCAGGTTGGAACGGATACCGTTGATTTGCACAAGCGAGTCATCAAGTTTCTTGAGTACTGTTTGTGCTCCTTCCTTGGTTTGAATGCTTTCAGCACTGAGTCCGAGAGAAGCAAGCGTAGCGTTTGCGAAATTCCCATCGTAGTACAGTCTGTCGAGAGTTGGATCGTTGTGAATCCCGACCTGAAACTCCATGATTCCGCCAGACCCATCGAGAAGTTTGACCCCGTTGAAGTCAGATCCTCTAGCGATCCTGTCGATCTCATCTTTAAGTTTCTGGAATTCAATGTCCGAAAATCCTCGCTCAGTTTCCCCGACAGTGTCAGAAGCTGCCTGCACTGATAGTTCTCTGAGTCTGATGACGATGTTCGAAATTTCATTCAATCCACCTTCCGCAACCTGTATTAGAGATATGGCATCGTTCGCGTTTCTCTTTGCCTGTCTATATCCTCTAATCTGTGCTTTTAAGTTTTCACTAATTGCCAATCCAGCTGCATCATCCGCTGCTCGGGTAATACGTTCCCCTGAAGAGAGTTTCCTCAAGTTATCGTTCAGTTTCCCTTTATTTGCCGAGAGTGTCCGCTGTGCCGAAATTGACGGTACATTGGTATTTATTCTCATTCCCATGATTAATCTCCTTCAAACATATAAAACCTCCTGTTTTTATCAGCCGCACATCCTGGCAGCGAAAATTTGTTAATTCGTTTCGTTTCGTTTCGTTTCGTTCGTTATTGGATAGTTCTCGTTAGTCCCTATCGATTTACGTTTTTGTTTTCAAGCAATTGGAACTTGCAGGTTAAACCAATTGCTCTACGTAGTTATCCATATAGTCCTAACATCATTTACTCCCATTTAATCTATTCGCGGTTCTTGTGAACCAATTTCTCAATCTAGCTCTTAGAGTTCCTACGAAGCTCCAGCAGAGTTGATCAAGTTCAATGCGTTTTTGGTACTGGCGTTGGCTTGTGACAACACTGAGGTACCAGCTTGCATTAGAATAGATTGCTTGGTGAGTTCTGCAGTTTCTGCGGCAACATCAGTGTCACGGACCCTGGAGTTAGCTGCAGAAAGGTTTTCCACACTCACTTGAATGTTATTGATGGTCGACTGGAGTCTGTTTTGGAGGGCACCAAAGTCCGCTCTAATACCAGAAACAGAAATAATCGCCTGATCAATGGCAGATAGCGAGTTCTGAGCTGAAATCTTGTCTGAAACAGAAGCAAGGTTAAGCCCTAGAGCTGCAATGTTGACGTCCGCGCTTGAAGCATCGAAAGTCAATCTGTCTGAAATAGGATCATTTCTTGTACCGATCTGGATATCAAATACAGCACCAGTTCCGTTTAGTAGTGGAACACGGTTGAATTCAGTTGAGTTCGCGATTCTGTCGATCTCAGAAGTCAACTGCTCAAATTCCACGTTTAGGAACTTTCTTTCAGTTGGCCCAATAGTATCTGAAGCTGCTTGCACTGATAGTTCTCTAAGTCTGATCAAGATGTTTGATACTTCCCCTAGTGAACCTTCAGCAATCTGAACGAGTGAAATACCGTCAGCGGCGTTTCTCTCAGCTTGCTTAAGACCTCTTACTTGAGCTTTTAAGTTTTCAGAAATCGCTAGACCGGCAGCATCGTCGCCCGCTCTGTTGATTCTCTGACCTGATGACAACCTTTCGAGGGCAAGGTTAAGCCCTAGTCTCGTACCATTCAAATTTCTTTGAGCGTTTAGAGACGCAACGTTGGTGTTAATACGAAGTCCCATTCTATCCTCCTTGATAATTGGGTCTGGAGAGAATCCTTTTCTCCAGGTAGAAAAACATCACCAAAATGCTTCTACATCATCCGTATCGTTCGTTAATTTTGCTTTGTTATTTATTTCTTAAAAATAATCCGAGTGGAACATTTTTGCCGGTTTCCCGAAAAACTGAACAATTTCAACACATTACAGCATGGAAAATGATACCAATTAAGTGCGAATACTAAAAAAATGATAAAATTTTATTCTATGAGCGAAATTTACTTAAGTAATTTAGAGAAAAAACCAGAGTTATATAAAGACACGATTCAACTGATCGAAAAATCCTTTAATTACTCCAAAGATCAAAGCTTTGAAATTGATTTTGCTCCTTTAATTCATAAAGAGAATCATGAAAATTGTCACATCCTTATAAAGGATGAAAAAGTCATCGGTCATATAGGGACTCGAAGAGTAAATTTTGGAAATAAAAATTCGACTTTTCCACTCATCATGATGGGTGGGATATGTATAAGTGAAGAAGAAAGAGGAAAAGGGCATTTCAAATCTTTTTTCGAACAAGTTTATAACCTTTATAAAGATAAAAGCGGTCTCTTTGCTCTTTGGTCAGATAAAGAGGATTTCTATTCTAAGCTTGGCTTTTATCAGGCCGGTGGACAAATCGTTGTGGAAAGCAATGGTAAACCTACAGGTGCAACAGAAGGTCCTTATAAATTTTCAGAATTAGGTATCGAAGATATTTCGCTCATGATGATGATCTATGAAGATTTTGCTTCTGATAAGTGGACCATTCAAAGAGATATGAGTGACTGGGAAATTCTTAGAAATATCGAAAGCTGTCAGATCCACTTTATTCCCTCTCGTCTTGAACCTCATGGCTATATCATTTCGAACAAGGGACAGGACTTGAATGATGTTTCTCATGAAATTGTTTTCTACGAAGGTTTGTATGATCAATATAAAAACCACTTATCCACAACACAGGCCTGGGTACC
>SBGE01000228.1 GCA_006226755.1 Deltaproteobacteria bacterium
GTTTCTGCTGCTTTGCTGGTATCTACAGTACTGACTCTATAAGAACGTTGATATATAAAAGAAATCTCCATAAAAGCGGGATGCATTTCTTTAAACGGTGTTTGTTCTTCGATTCCAAAAACAGCTATTCCACCATTGGATTCATAGGTGATTTTCGTCTGTTCTTGAAAGGCATTTAGAGATGTTGTGGTACTTTGAATCTTAACAGTTTCAATTGACCAGATCGGGCCTCCACCAAAATAGAAACGATAGTTTTTCTTGGGTTCCCACGTGGTGTGAATACGGGCCATTGGTGCGATGGAAACAAAGCGAACTGTCCCAGCACCAGAAACTACCGTGTCGTTATAGACAAATTCAAGTTCTTCGGTTTTTCCGAAATGAATATAGCTTGAACCTGATAATTCAAGATAGGTCCAATGATAGCCAAAATGGGTGTTAAATCCCCAACCTCCATAGTAGTCATCGGTTTTAGTTTTTGTTTTGATTCTATTGACGGAATAGTTGGCTCCGCCTTTTAGGGCAAGATGATTCTTTCCAAAAAGTCGACCAACTTGTTGAGCTCCTTCTTTGAATTGTTCAATTCTTTCATCACCAATCTTATCAACTAATTCTTTTGCTTTTGATTTGAAGAAGTTTTCTTTTTGTTCTTCTTCCTGAACTTCGATACTCTCATCCACTTCTTGGGCGAAGAGTTGTGTTGTCAGTAGTAATGTGAAAAACAAATAAAACAATTTCATCATCAAAACTCAAAGACAAAAGTTGCAGAGGCCTGTCTATTGGAATACTGGGGAATAAAGCGAACTTTTCCTTCATAAAACCAAAAAAGGGTTGCAGGGTTAATCACGTGCCCGAAAAACCTTCCAAAGGCATTTCCAGAATTCAATAAGTACATCGAGAGGTTTTCAAGGCCAACACCTAGAATTGATCCGAGAATTGGAGTTTGATAAAGGTCTTGAATACTCGCAGGTTCAGTATAAATTTCGACAGTAAATTCAAACAAAGTTGATGAGACAAAGGCCATCGCTAAAGCATCAATACGGCTATAGCCATTTGCGCGATAATAGAGGAAAAGTTGAGAGCCACTGATCGGGTGAACGAACCAGTTCCAGAAAGGTTCATCTTTATCAAATACAAGCTTTCCAAAGTTGTTACGATAATTTTTAAAGCTTCCGTTTTCTTTTACGACTGAAGGTTGGGTCAAGGGATAAACCACCCAAGTGACTCCGTAGATGGCAGCGATTTGTTTCATATTTTCGCTCATCGTGTGAGAGCGGTTTTTGTAGCCGTAAATATATCTGGGAATTCGTCGGTTTTTGTTGGGATCATCGAGCCCCATTTCGACTTCTGGAGAGTCGAGAATCTCATCCAAAGGTGTAAACCTAGGCATCTCCACCGGTTGATCTATTGCGCTTTGCGCATAAATCCCCGTCGAAGCGATGAGCATGATAAAAACCAATATTTTCATAAAGTTGTGTTCTTTGAATCCGTTGTAGCAATCTCTTTGTTTTGTTATCATGCGAAACCTTAAGTGAAAACAATATTCCTCGGCGCGAAAGATGAATCAATTAGATAAATACAAAGAGATTTTTTTCCAGCAAGTTCGAAAAATTCAGGACGAAGTTTGTGATCAAATCAAACTTATGGACCCTGAAGTCCAGCTAACTGAAGATCAATGGGAGAGAAATGATTTTGAAGGAAACCCAGGGGGTGGAGGGCTAACCAGAGTCTTTCTAGGGGATAAAATCGAAAATGCAGGAGTGAATACTTCATTAGTCTTTGGAAAAATCGATCCAAAATTTGGACAAAAATTTGGGGGAGATGCGGATACCATGTGGGCGACAGGTGTTTCCTTGATCATCCATCCTCGCAACCCAAGAGTTCCAACAACCCACGCCAACTTTAGAATGATTCAAATTGGGGAGAAATTCTGGTTTGGAGGAGGAGCTGATCTGACTCCTTATTATCCCTATGAAGAAGATTTCAAAGAGTTCCATGGTGTATGGAAGAAGGCCCTTGGGCCCTATGGACATTACCAAAAAATGAAAGAGACCTGTGATACCTACTTTACCAATACTCATAGAGATAATGAAATGCGAGGGATTGGAGGAATTTTTTATGATCACTTCAACTCAGGTAACCTCGAGGCCGACTTTGAAATGGCCCGAACTCTCTCTGAGCATTTCATTCCAAGCTATTTCCCTTTGGCAAATCGCAGATTAAATGAAGAATGGACTGAGGAAGATGAAGAGTTCATGCTGCATAGAAGAGGTCGATATGTTGAATTCAATCTCTTGCATGATAGGGGAACGAAATTTGGTTTGGAGTCTAACGGGCGAACTGATTCAATTTTGGTCTCCTTACCTAGAAGATGTATGTACACCTATCAATACGCACCAAAACCGGCATCACCTCACGAAAAGATGATGGAATACTACAGGCCAAAAGATTGGGTTTAATCACTTGTTCATCTGTTTGATGATTTCTCCAACTAGAACCTCTTCCTCTGGAAGATCGATTCCCTGGCGTTCAGCGAGCTCCTTAAGTCCCTTGATCTTTTCTTCAATTCTGATGAGCTCAAGTAAATGTTGGTTAAGTAGCTGAATAGTCATAATACACGTTCCCTCTTTCAAACTAATGTTTGATATATCAAACCATTTTCTTGAAAGAATTACAAGCTCTAGCAAAAACAAAAGCATAATGCTCTGCGTTATTGTATCTTCTCCCAAACATTATTTTGGGAAATTACATGAAAGTGTTCAAAATCTTCTTTTTGATGACCTTGATGGTCCTAAATCTCGAAGTTTCTTTTGGGAAACAACTCTTAAAAAACTCTCTTGGAATTTATGTTTCCAAGCGTGGGAGTGAAATTCTCAATAAGAACGTGGGAAATCTACTTTTTAATAATGGGATTACTTACGACGAGTACTACATTAAAGAGCAAACTCTTGAAATGGAAGAGAAGCCTCTCGAGCAACTTTCAGATGATCCTGAAATTCAAGAACTCCTTTCAAAAACAAAAACATATCTTGAAAAGTTTTTGATGGGCTTCGAATTGGCGGATCCAAAATTTACCGTAGATATGAAAGACATCACTTTGTCTGCCCAGTGGAATCATTTCAATGCTATTCCAAGCAAGATTGAGCCAAGTGAACAACATCCTCTAGGTGGAGTTATTTTTCAATTGGATATTGAGGCCAAAAACATCAGATTTGATTTGGGACAACTTCATGTCCGTGACGCTAACAATGAATTTCTTGGTGAATTTGGAATGGATGAGTTTTGGACATCCATGACCGAAACAAGCACTCCGCTTCAGGTTTCTTTTCCAATCTATGTCTATAATCAAGGAGATGGGAAGTTTGCTTTTGAAGTGAAAAACCCTTTTACCAACTTGGATCAAATCGAATTGGCGGCTGATTTTAAATCACCTTTGGTTCTTCCAAAGATTGAAATCAATATTAATGGCAGAACTTTTGGACTCAATCAGCAGGAGGTTGAGCAATCAGTTCGTGATGCCAGAGAGACTCTGATCGCTAGCGTTCAAAGAGCGGGACAGGATTATGTGGATCGCAATTTGGCTGAAATGCTGACAAAACTTTTGAATGAAAAATATAACCTCTCAGGATTTGAAACCAACGAAATGGCCCCTCCAGGTACCGAAGAACAAAATCCAAAACCTTTTATTTGGGGTATGGAAATCGATCAAGTGAACATGATCAAAGACAATCTATTTCTTGGACTAAACGGACACGTTTCAGATCCAGTTAAGCCTCAAGCTCCGCAATTAGCATTGGCACAAAATGCCCAGAAGCTTCCAGATTTCGAAAATGAGTCTTTTGGTGATTATGACGTTGCTTTGTCTATCAATAGAGGTTTTTTCAACCGAATTGTGCAGCTGTCTTATAATCGCGGCTATTTCAATACTTTTGATGTGGAAGGCGAAGACGAGCCTATCAAGCTCTCTCAGGTCCCAGCCATAAAGATTTTTGAGAAAAATGGCAAGGCCCAGGCCAAACTCGATCTTCAAATTGAATACAAAGTAACGGGCGTTCAAAGCGTCTTCGTGAAAAACCCGATCAAGATTGATTTTGATTTGGATCTAGCATTCAAACATCTTGCGGATGGCAGGGTTCAAATCGTAGTTGCTGGAGTGGACATGGAGTCTGTAAATGTCGACAAACGCTATATACGAATGTTTACAGAAAAGGTAAGAAAGGCCGTAAAAGATAGATTCAAGGAAGTTGATCTCAAAGGCATGGAACTAGTTGATGAACTTCCCATTCCTTCTTCAATAGTAGGCGTACCGTTGAAGATTGTCGGAAGTCATTGGGATAAAAATGGTTACATCATGATGTTGTTGGACATCGGATTTGATAGATAATTAAATCACTCTTTTGGAGTTAGAAATGAAATATTTTATTGTATGGTTTTCTCTTTTGTTTAGTATGGTGTCTTTTGCAGCTGAAAAAGTTGTGCCAAGTATTGAACTTACTGGTCTTGATAAGTATCCCAATCAGAACTTGTCTGTGTTTTACGTGTCAGGAAGACCGGCAGGAATTGGAACTTTTGGACATATCCTACATACTCACAAAATTTGGAATAAAGTCGCCAGCGTTAAAATCAATTCTGATGGGAGTGTTGAAATTCCTTCTGTCAAAGTCGTTAATACTCACGGTGTGGCCTTCAATTATCTGGTTTTTGTTGTTCACGCTGAGAACCAAAAGCACGTCAGATTGGTTAATACTGATGCAACCTGTCCGGCGCAACCAAATGTAGAGTCATTCTCCAGTGAAAAAGAGCATTGTGCCAACTTTTCAGCTTATGACTTCAACTATAGAAAACAGTTCTACAAGAGTGTCAGACAGCTTAAACCTGAATCTGATGGCGTGATAAGACTCAAGATCTGAAATACCCCCTTTTAATCGAGAACCTCTGGGCTTAAAATAGTCTCATGAGGTTCTTTTTCATTTTATTCATTCTTTTGATTTTAGGCTCATGCTCATCGAGCAGAAATAAGACAAAACTGTCCAAAGAGTGCAGTCATAATAACATTCAAGCCTGTTTTGATCTTGGTTTGAAGGAATTTGAAGAAGGTGAAAAGGAGCTGGCTTCAGCCTATTTTGAGAAGGGATGTCGTCTCGGTCACAATAAATCATGTGATTATTTTCTGACAGGAAACCTCAAGAAAAGCAGAATCAGAGATAGTGTCAAATATTATGAAAGAGAATGTCGAAGTGCCAATGTCTATACTTGTACAGTTTTGGGTCGAATCTATTACAATCTAGGAAATGAAGATAAAGGAGACCTTTTCTACAAGCGTGCTTGTGAAAATGGTGATCCCCCGGCCTGTGCTTTCTTAGGCCATCAAATGTTCAAGAAAGAAATTCCTGATGAAGAAATGAAGTACTTTGAGAGGGCCTGTGTCCTCGAAACTGAAACCAGAAGAGAGAGAAAGAAAACTCCTCTCTACTGTCTGGCGGCCGGTAATTCATTTGCCAGACATGACAAGCCAACCATCGCTGGAAAGTATTATGAGATGGCATGTAAGTACTCTTATTCCGATGATGAAACCGAATTGTATAAGAAATTGGCGTGCTCACGTTCTGGTTTCTATCTAGAAAATCCAGACCACCTGACAATGGGAGTTGGGTATCTCCAATCTAAGTGTTTAAGCCAGGATCAAAAAGATCGTTTTAAGGATTGCTATGATCTAGCGGCTCTTTACAGTCTTCAAAAGAAACCGGGAATGGCCCTTAAGTTCTTTGAGATGAGTTTGAAACTGGGAAATAACCAGTGGAAACATTTTTTCGATGATCATGAACTCAAATTTTTGAGATCCGTTCCATTGTTTCGGCCGATGGTGTACAAATATTATCGGGATTATCGAGCCAATCAGGAAAAACTCCCTCGTAGTTTCAAAAAATAAGTTCATCTCTCCAGCTTTAATGACCGAATAGTTTCCTATGAAAAATTGGAAAATTTTAAGCCTTATTCTTTTTGTTCTCGCTGGTGCTTGTGCTCTCAATCCTAAACAAAGTACTGAGAGTTATCGATTTCTGGCGAGCTCTGCAGTCGAGCGGACTTATACTGCCAAGACTAGTATCGAGCAAGTTCACCCTTCTAGTACATCTGAGGAAGTTGTTCGCATCAAGAACGCTAAAATCGTACTTGTTGATTACGATTTGGTTCGAAAAGATTTTCCAGCCATGGTGAATAAAAGTAATGACGATATTGATCGCTGGATTCTCGATCAAGTAGCGTTTATCTCCAAGCCTCAAGCTGCTCAAACTGTGGTCAATTCTCCTATCGAAGTGGCCGAGGAGTTCAGACAGGCCTGGAGACCACCTGAGTATGGTAGAGCTCTTGTTTATGACATGGTTCATCCTGATACGGGAGAAAAACTCGGCTTGATGGACGCCAAGGGTGTAGGATCTCTCAGACCGGGGCAAGTTGATCATGGAAATGGTATTGCCACATTAGGTGAGGCGATTCGAGAGTACTTATATGAAGGGATGATGAGAAATGTTCTCAATGATGCTGATGTCCCCAATCAAATTGTTGGTTCCTATGCTGTTATCGATGCTGGCTTTGATTTGAAACACGCAGATGGTTCTACCTCACCAGCAGGATTTTATCTAAGACAGGCCCATGATCGTGTGACGAATCCTGGAGCATGGTTGGATGAAACTCAAAGAATGAAACTTCAGAAAATTTTTCATAGATACGGGATTGATCCAAACCGCAATATTCAAGGAACAAAAAATGGAGCAATATTTGATTTTGGTCATTATATTGTTCGAGATGACTTGGAAGGAATTGATCCCACAAAGCAAGTTCCTTTCGATAGATGGGGCTATGATAAAAGCATCAGACCAAGTGGCGGAGATACTCGTTGGTTCTATTCCAAAGTGGACCATCCTTGGAACTGGTCTCATGAGCTTGCAGATAATTTCAGAAAAGGTCACGCCAATAGAGATGCGGCCTGGCAACATTTTGTAAATTTAGTTCAACCTGTGAGAGAGAGATTGTCTCAGAATCCAGGTAATGGATGTGTCGACAATGTCACATCCATAATAAGTCACTAGTTCAAAAGATATTGAAGAGGAAGATGAACTCTTTGGGCCCAATCAAGTTCTGTGTGATTGGCATATTCAAAAGTTCTGAACTCCAACTGCTCAGAAGGAAAACCCAGACCTAAGAGATGATTTACCCAATTTTCTCCGTGAGGAGCATAACGGGAGTCAATTCCATAAAGACCATGATCCATCCAAAAGTAAACTTCTTGAGATGGGATTGGTTCATTCTTAACGAAATCAAAAATGTAATTATTATGGGCATGTGCAGGGAATGAAAGTCCTGCAGCTTTTGAGAAAACATCGGAGTGTTCCCAAAGTATGGTGAATGAAATTAAAGCACCAAAACTACTTCCCATTAAAAATGTATTTTTGCGATCGGGGAGAGTTCTGAAATTCTTGTCGATGTAAGGCTTGAGTGTATCCACGACAAAGCGTGCATATTGTCTGCCTTTTTTATAGACGTGATACTCAAGACTTCTTTCAAATTTGTCAGAAGTTGAGGCCACGATGATCGCCTCTCTCACTTTACCTAGAGCGATGAGTTTTTCCATGACTTCATCCACAGACCACTCATTCCCAAAAACGGCAGTATAAGGAGAAAAAACATTTTGACCATCATGCATATAGATGACTGGATATCTTTTGTTCTCATCTTCTTTGTAACTTGGAGGAAGCCAGATCGATACATCTTTTGATCTTTCTAACTGAGGAACATAAAAATCTTTGATCACTCTATGATTACCAGTAAATTGAAGAGGTCTTAGATCTTTCCAGTGAGCAATATTCACAACAACAGGACCCTCGTGTTCATTCAATTTTACTGAATGAAAGGGAAGGTGATTTCCATGGCTGGTGACTTCTTCACGTGACCAATCACCACGAGTGACTTTGAATTTGATTTCTTCTACTGAACCAGTGAATTCAACACTTGCTTTCCAAACAGTTTCATCGATCTGCTTCATAAGAAGACAATTTACTTTCCAGTCACAAAGTTCCGCACCTTCTCCTGTTAAATAGACTTGCTCTCCCGCGGGAGTGAGAAAAGGGACGTTGACCACAAAATCAACAGTTCTTGCCATGGTGACAGAAGAGAAGAATACCAATCCAAAGATCAATGATTTCATTGAAATGTCCTTATTTCGTGTGTGTTTAAGATGCAGGGAATTTTAGGGAATGGGAGCAGGTTTTGGCAAGAAAAAGGCCGGTAAAAACCGGCCTGTCATTGATTTACTCTTGCTCGCTTGGAGGAGCTTCCTCTTTTTTTTCGGTCGCCAGGATTTCTTCAGGTTCGTCCTTTTTCATCCTTTTGAAAGAGTACTTGCTTTCCAAGGTTTGAAACTCTTTCTGCTCCATCTGAAGCCTTTGCTTTAAGTTCATCACAAACCTCCTTATTCAATGTTGTACTTCTTTTGCCGCGACGCACCCGTAATTGAGTCAGGGCAGACTAAGATTTTATCCTATAAAAGTTATTGTTTTAAGGAAAATCCTGTGCTGCAAGAATTTGTTATATGCAGGTCAAACTTCGGGAGTTCCAAATCCAATATCAGCTATTTAACTGGGGTAAAAAGCTCAAGTTTTTACTCCAAAAAACCGAGAAAGGTCCTGAATTACATAAATTTTTGTCACTAATTTTTAGACAAAAAGCTCTTAAGTGACTGAAAAGGCATGTGGTTCTCAGATGAATCCAAGATGACGTGTACGATGAATTATTAGAGATATTATCGCACACCGTGGAAGTTAAAGATGAAAAGCTACTGTTCAAAAATTCACACTCTCTTTTTCTTGGGTCTCTTCTCCCTTGTTTGCATTCTCTCACCTTCGCTTCTGATGGCCGGTGAAGGGGATGGTGTTCTAAAAAAATATAAACTTAAAATCAGTGATCCAAGATACATCAACAAATATTTCAATGAAGGTTTCACAAATTTCACCATGGCCAATGAAGGACGAGACTTTCACCCTATGGCCGTTGGTCAAGGGTTTAAATTAAATTTTGGTGGCAATGATATGTTTTCTCTGGATTTTGTTCCAAAAGACAACAAGCCTGCGATTGCTCAAAGTCCTCTTGTACTTAAACCAGAATTTGCCAATCAAAACGCAGACAAAAAACTTATTGAGATTGATGTAGAAGTGCCAAACCCGGCCAACTTTGATCCCAATAACCCTGCCTTTGATAAATTTACTTTGAAGTTCACCAGTATTCCTACAAATCAACAAATTCTCGAGGCCATCTCACGAGCTTTGAATCCTACGGGACAAGGAGAAGGAGAAGAATGTGGAGAGGCCAACAATGAAGATGTAGTAACAGATGAAGGGGATACGAATCAACCAAGAAGACCAGCTGCCAGACCTGAAGATTTGGGAAGACCTAAGGATAGTGATCAATATCCAGCAGCCAAAGGTGCCAGAATGGTAATGGCCACTTTTTTCCAAAGTTGTAAGGCAATGGATCTTCAAGTTTCAAGCCCAGAACAAATTAGAACCAGCGGTATTAGAAGTGCTGAAACTTCAAGACTTGAAAATGGCTCTGTTGTTACCAGAAGAAAAAGAGAAGTTACAAATCTTGAGCACTATGTAAATTCTCACTATCTACTGAGTGAATTGAACAATAGAAAAAGTAACGATCAGTACCCAGGACCACAGTGTACAGACTCAACTTTGATACCACCTATTTATGGTTATGGTGCCAAGGCGGATACCAGAAATGATGAAATAAACTTGTTTTCAACCAGAGGAATGGGCAATTCAAGTTGTACCAGACAAGCAAATCGTAGTACTGCTGCTTCCACAGAGTGGACTCAAGGAGTAGACTGTGATTCTGCTTCGGTTACCGCCATTGATTGTTCAGGACTAGTTTCCATGGCCCTTATGAGTCAAGGACTTAGGTTTTGGCCAAAAGGCAATGATGACAATAAGACAGGTGGTGGGACTAGTACCTTGAAAGGTATAGCTCAAAATGCGAATTCTTGTATTGCACCACCGGAATTGACAGTCGATAACTTCATTCAACCTGGTGATATGTTGAACCGTTCAGGAAGCCATATTGTCATGGTTGACGTGGTTGGAGAAGATCCAATGGGGATCAAAAAAGTATTGGCATCTGAAGACAAAAATTGTGCCTCTATTTCAATGGATGATTTTGATATGACCTTTATTCATTCAGGTGCAACTGGTAATATGGGACCTGCAAGGATCCACACAAAGGCACTGGCCAATAATCCTGGTGGCTTTTGGAACGGATTTGTAGCTGAAGCTAGACGTGCATGTGAAAAATTCAAAAAGAATGAGGCCTTTAAAACTGGTACTTCAGCAAGAGTTGGGATTTTAAGACATAAGTCAGATAATCCTGAATGTAAGAACGACCCGGAAGATATTCCAAAAATGAAAGGATCAGAGTGTGTTCAATCTTGTATTTAAAATAATTATTGTTCTCGCTACGATCTCTTCTGTGGCCTTTGCTAAAGATTGTAAAGATCTTAAAGCCGTGGCCCAAGAAGCGATGATGCTGGAGTTGTCTGGTCGATTCTATGTCTCTAA
>SBGE01000210.1 GCA_006226755.1 Deltaproteobacteria bacterium
GAAATAAGACCGTCGATAACTTGAACTCGTTCGTACACTTCAATCACATGATCACTGGAACTCACTTCCATGACAATCGTGAGGCTGACGTACTTGCCGGAGCTCGACGGGCGTTTCGACTGACTTCCCTCTTTGACAAGATTTTCCAATGTTTCAATTTTATCAGCGGGCACGACAAACTTAAAGGTATAGGTACACGGAAAATCGTGCTGATCTTCCAGAAGTGATTTCATTTTATCAAATTTTTCTCCGACCACTTTTCTCTCCCTTAGGAATCAAAGTCAGGAATCTGCGGAGCAATATCCTGTGCAAAACGAAGAATGTCAATCACCTCACGAGCAGCAGCGAATCCGGCCTGTCTCTCTGTGACGTAATCGGCCACTTCTTGAACTTCAGGACTAGCATGTGGGACGGTGGCCGCAAAACCACAGCGCTTCAAAAGTGGGACATCAAAAAACTCATCTCCCATGTAGAGAATTTCTTCATCTTTAAATCCCATATCGTGAAGTTTTTTATAGGCAACACGCTTGTCTTCATCTCCAAAAAAAGTGAAATCCATTTGTAGGTTTTCTCTAAATCTTTTTGAGATTCCAAGACTATCTCCACCCGAGATCACACCAACTTTCAATCCGGCCCGCCGAAGTACCAACATTCCATATCCATCAGAGGTATGAAACGAACGATTCCAGCCTACTTCTTCCGAGTCATAACGAATATGACCAGTGGTGAGAATTCCATCGCAATCAAAAGCGACACACTTGATCTTCGAAAGCTGGTCTTTATATTTTTTGGCAATTTCTCTTAAGTCACGCATGATTAATCCAAGGCCCTTTTGATTTTCAAGAGAGAGGCCACAATCTCTTTCACTTTTGTCGTTTCAAGACAAGTCGTCGCATCACTCAATGCTTTATCTGGCTCAGGATGAGTTTCCATAAAAACGCCATCCGCTCCGGCCGCAACGGCAGCTCTGGCGAGAACCAAAATCTGATCTCGCTTTCCACCTGTAGCACTTCCAAGTCCTCCAGGCATCTGAACACAGTGAGTGGCATCGTGAACCGTTTTTACACCAAAACTTTTCATGATTTTGAAAGAGGCCATATCAACGACCATATTGTTATAACCAAAAGAACTTCCTCTTTCAGTCAAAAGAATCTTATCGAGAGGAAGAAAGTTTGAAGCTTTTTCGACGATGTTTTTGGCATCCCATGGAGCAAGGAATTGTCCTTTTTTAATTTTTAGGATTCTTCCATATTTTTTCGCAGCTTCAGCACCTGCTATGATCATATCGGTCTGACGACATAAGAAAGCTGGAATTTGAAGAACATCAACCACACTCCCAACAGCGTCGGCCTGATCTGGAGTATGAAAATCTGTCAAAACGGGAAGACCAGTTTCTTTACGAACTTTTTCCAAAATACGAAGTCCTTCTTCTAATCCCGGTCCGCGATAGCTGTTAATGCTGGTTCTATTGGCCTTGTCGAAACTTCCCTTGAAAGTCAAAGTGATGTCATCACCAAACTCTTCAAGATCTTTTTTTACTTTCGTTGCAATGGAAAGGGCCAAGTCTTCACTTTCAAGAACACAAGGTCCAATATAAAAATCAAGCAATGCCATTATGCTTTCCTTTCTTTATCAGAAGCTTCAATAAATGTTTTGAACAACGGATGTGGATCGTACGGACGTGATTTGAATTCAGGATGGTACTGACAAGCGATAAAATAAGGGTGGTCTTCAAGCTCAATCACTTCAACCAAATTCAACTTCTCATTCACTCCCGAAATCACCATCCCATGAGCTTTGATCTTGTTTATATATTCATTATTCACTTCAAGTCTGTGTCTATGTCTTTCACTGATTTCATTTGAACAATAAATCTTATTGGCCATGGTTCCTTTTTGAAGTTGGCAATCATAAGCTCCTAGTCTCATCGAACCACCTTTTGATCCATCACGAGTCTGACCAGGCATGTAGTGAATCACATGTGATCCACTTTCACTGAACTCTTCAGAAGTCGCATCTTTCACTCCTGCAACATTTCTAGCGAACTCAATCATCGCCAATTGCATTCCAAGACAAATCCCAAAGAATGGAATTTTGTTTTCTCTGGCAAATTGAATGGCCTTGATCTTTCCTTCAGTTCCTCTTTCTCCGAATCCTCCTGGGACGAGAATTCCGTGAATTTCACTTAGAATTTCTTGTCTTTTAGAATCATCCTCAAGTTCTTCAGCATCAATGTAAACAGGATTCAACTTCAATTGGTTTTCAATTGCTCCATGCTGAAGAGCTTCATCCAATGACTTATAAGATTCAATTAGGTCTGTGTACTTACCAACAATCCCGATCTTCACTTCGCGAAGAGGATGTTCCCAGTTGTAAACAACCTTATCGAGATCTTTGGTATTCGGTCTCGCTGTCCACATTCCCAAAAGCTCAGTAACTTTTTCATCAAGTCCTTGTTGGTGAAATTTAAGAGGAACTTTATAAATGGAATCCACATCAATCGAGTGGAAAACATGATCTTTAGGAACGTTACAAAAGAGTGAAAGTTTATCGAGAACTTCTTGCTCGATTTCTCTGTCAGATCGACAAATAATCATATTTGGGAAAAGACCAAGAGATCTTAATTCTTTCACAGAGTGCTGAGCCGGCTTCGTTTTAAGTTCTCCAGCAGCATTGATATACGGGAGAAGAACCAAGTGAACAAAGAGTACGTTTTCAGGACCAACATCTTGAGCAAACTGTCTGATCGATTCAACAAATGGAAGAGATTCGATATCTCCCACTGTTCCCCCGATTTCTCCGATTAAAAGATCAGCCCCTTCAGCTGCGATATGAATTCTTCTTTTGATTTCATTGGTGATATGAGGAACAACTTGAACAGTTTTTCCAAGATATTTTCCTTCTCTTTCATTCTCAATCACACGAAGGTAAACCTGCCCCGTGGTAAAGTTTGAAGATCTAGAAAGCGTCAACGAAGTGAATCTCTCATAGTGACCAAGATCGAGATCAGTCTCAGCACCATCATCTGTCACAAAAACTTCACCATGTTGAGTCGGACTCATCGTCCCTGGATCAACGTTGATATAAGGATCCATTTTCAACATGTTTATTTTGATTCCTCGTCTCTCTAGAAGGGCCCCAATACTTGCAGCTGCCAACCCTTTTCCAAGAGAAGAGGCCACGCCACCAGTTATAAAGATGAATTTTTTATTGGCCTTTGGGTTTTTACGTACCACTTAAAACTCCTTCCAGTTTTTTGAGATCTTCAGGTGTATCAACACCCATCAGTTGTGTGTTTGTCTGTATGGCACCGATGCTAATTCCGTGCTCGATGGCCCGTAGCTGCTCTAATTTTTCAACTTGTTCGTAATAAGTCTCAGGGCTCTCGCAATAATCGATAAGCGCTTGAGTCTTGTATGAGTAGACTCCGATATGAAGAAACCACTCTTTGCGTTCAACGTCGTCTCTATCGTGTGGAACTGCAGCCCTTGTAAAAAAGTGACACGCTCCCGTCACCGGAGAATAAATGGCCTTGACCTTGTTGGGATCTTTGAACTCTGAACCAAATCCACTCATCGAACGAACCATGGTGGCAATGTCGTAATCGGCGGCATAATGAAACTCAAGAAGCTTCACCAACTCTTCACCAGAAAGCAGAGGCTCATCACCTTGAACGTTGACCACATAATCAAAATTCTGATCTTTAAAAAAGCGCTTATAGGCCAATTCAATTCGAAGGGTTCCACTGGTGACATCATCATCAACCCTCACGACATTTCCAAAAGCTTTAACGTGATTTTCAATACGATCATCGTCGGTCACGACGGCAACTTCGAGTTCTAGGGTAAAATTTGAGGGAGCGAAGCCCTGGGCCGAATGACAATTTTCATAGACCCTTTGAATCATGGATTTGCCGGAAATTTCCGCTAACGGTTTTCCCGGAAACCTTGATGAAGCGTAACGGGCAGGGATCAGTACCAGCGCCCTTTTCACTTCCACAGTGGCTCCTCTTTGAGGGGTTTTCGTATCGGTAGAATCTACCACTCGCGAAGGTGCATTGAAAAGCAGTGATAAAATTTATGCATGACGTTCATGAAGCTTCTGACATTTCTGACTATTTCAGTCCTTTATATTGCGGCTCAATCATACGCTGCACAATTTATTGAGGAAGAAGACGATTTTCGCCAAACCATGATTGAGGCCAATGTCCTTTCCCTAAGATGCAACGAGTTAAACAGTCGTCGTCAGAAAAAAGTTCAACACAAGCAACGTCTCCAAGGCCTGATCGCAAGAAACATGAAAGTTCTTCAGCTGATCGACATCAAAGAAGATCCAGAGTTTTATAACAAGATGACAAAAACCGGAATTCGTTTGCGTTACGAAATGGAATTAGCGCTCCAAAAAATCATCAATTCTGAAGAAGATCTGGTAAGAACCGGATGTCCGAACCTACTTTTGCAATAAGAGATAATTCTTTTCACTCTCCATCCCCTAGTCTATGATTTTTCAATATGATTATAGAGACACTAGCGAGACACACACACCTCGTCAGGAATCTAACCCTTTCACTTTTGGTCTTTACCATCCTGAATGTTCACGCTCAGGACGAAGAGGCGAATTCAGCTGAAGAGCTGTCAGACAAAAATGCATCTTTTGTCCAAGAGCGAATGGACTCTTTCAAATTCGATGACAAGTTCAAGGCCGTCACTCTCAACGATGCTCTCGAGCAAGGTCTCAGAGAAAACTTCGGTCAACAAATCAGAAATTTTGAAAATACACAACTTGAACTGAACTGGATGGATACGGATACTGAGTTTTGGTACCCAACTATCTCTTTGACTCTTTCATCGAGCACTCAACGTATTGGTACCATTAGAGACGGAGATACTGAACCAGTCCAATCATCAGATCTACCTGCAGGTACAGTCAGTCTGAACATTGAAGACTATACGGTATTCAATTGGGGAAAAGACTACTTAGCCTACCTTAATGCCAAGGAAACTTACCAGCGTAGTAAACAACAACTTGATGAAAAGAAAAGAGATCTCAGACACGAGATCGTTAAAGCTTACTTTGAAACAATTTTTTACCACCAAGTTGAAAACATCAAACGTGTTCAACTTCGTCATGCTTCTTTCCTTTATAGTATGAACAGAGAAAAAGTGACGCTCAAAAAAGTCACTAAGCGTGAATACTATCAGGCCAGGAGTGAGTATCTTCGCTCACAAAATGAATTCTATGAAGCTCGTTTAAACTCATCAAAGTCAGATGAAGCTCTGGCAAAACTATTAAAAGATCCAGCAGGGACTCGCTATATTTTTCGCGAGAAGTTGAACTACCTTCCAATCAAAACCACCTTGGAAGAAGCGACTCGAATCTCAATCAAGACAAACTCCAGTGTCAGAGATGCGGTTGTTGACCTTCATAAGGCCAACAGAAGTCTTGATATCGTAAACAGAGAAAATCTTCCTCTTCCAAAATTTACGATGAATCTTGGAGCTTATACTCACAGCTTTGGCAGACAAACTTGGGCCACTCGATACGGAACAGGTGCGACTGCTGGTGCTAATGATACTGATATCGAACTTGTTGCGACAGTAAATGCCACATGGACCATCAGTGGAGCTGGAGGCATTTTCAATAGCCGAAAAACGAAACTCTCCAGTATCGACAAGCTTATCAGCCAGAAAAAACTTGATTATGCCAAGTTCAATGCTCAATCAGATGTTCGCTCCTACTATCACGGACTCGAGCAGCTTCAAAACGAAATGAAAGTTCTTGGAGCAAGGACTGTTTCTCTTCAAAAGATGTTTGATACCGCTCTTGAAGATTACCTCAACAAGCGTGGAGATTTTCAAGATTTCCGTCAGTCTTTGATAGAAATGACTGAAGCTGATGTACTGTATGAATACACAAAATATCGCCATCTCGAAGAAAAAGTGAACCTTGCCAACACAATGGGGCTTGAAGATTTCCCTGGTGAAAACTTTGAAGATCTCGCCGTCAAGGAGAAGGGAAAATGAAATATTTGCTGATCATTCTTCTTCAACTCCTTATGCTTAATGCCAATGCCCAGTACATTGGCGATCGCTATGCAGAAACGGCAGAGGATAATGACGAACTCCTCACCAGAGAACGCGATGAGGACACAGGACTTCTTCGTGAAGCCTATAACATCAAACAAGATAGCGGACGTTACAGCTTTCTCTACCATATCAATGCTGACCTCAAAAATGCCGTAGATATTTCCACTTTTGAATTTATTTATGGTCAAAAAAGAGATTTCGGCTGGCTTGAGTTTTCCATTGCTAAAATCTCAGGTGAATTTCAAGAACTCACAGAGAACAACGCAGCACTCGGAGGGGAAAGCCAAGACCTTCAGGAAGAATCTGATGGCGTCCTGGTCCTTGGAGTAGGACTTGGCTGGCGCACCAAATATGTCCGCCACTTAGTTGCCATGGATACTCTTTACGAAACGATTTCAGCGCAACTCACCTATAATCAGTTCGATGAAAATTTTCGTGGTGAATCATTCTCCGGTCCTGGAATCAAAGCTGATTTTGGGATCCACAAAAGAACCAGTGAAGCGTTTCACTTTGGGGTCAGAATGAGCTATAACCTTGCCCATGTAAAGAAAGCTCAAGAGTTTGAGGGACACTCAAGCCCGGCCAGATCACTTCTGCTGACTTGGTTGAGCCTCGGCCTTGACCTAACCTTCTACTACTAGTCGAGGTAGCTATGATCCCACGTTATGACCGAAAAGAGATCTCCAAGATCTGGACAGACCACCATAAATTCTCCACTTACTTGAAAGTCGAGCTTGCCATCCTGAAAGCGATGGAAGGAAGTAAAGTTCCGGAAGGCATTTCTGAAAAAGTGAAGGCAGGTGCGGTCATCAATCCAGAAAGAATTGATGAAATCGAGCGAACCGTCAAACATGACGTGATCGCTTTTTGTACTTCAATTACTGAAAACCTCGAGCCAGAAGTCGCCAAATACTTTCACTATGGAGTAACCAGCTCTGATGTGATCGATAGCGCACTCACTCTTCAAATAAAAGAATCTCTTGATGAAATTTTTCCAACTTTTAAAAGACTTCTTCAGTCACTTCACAAACGTGCTGAAGAAATGAAAAATGTCATCACAATTGGAAGAAGCCACGGAATGTACGCCGAACCAATGAGCTTCGGTCAAAAACTTCTAGGGCATTACAACGAATTCTCCAGACGCTTCAAAGAATTTGAAGATTTCTACAATTCTGAACTCACCATTCAGTTCAGTGGAGCTGTTGGTAACTACACCATCATGACTCCAGATTATGAAAAGAAAGCTGCTGATGAACTTGGAGTAAAAGTTGAACCTGTTTCAACTCAAGTTATTCCTAGAGACCGAATCGCGAAACTCGTCAATCTCGGCGCGCTTATTGGCTGTGCTATTGAAAGACTTGCAGTTGAAATCAGACATCTTCATAGAAGTGATGTGAATGAACTCCACGAAGGTTTCACAAAAGGACAAAAGGGTTCTTCCATCATGCCTCACAAGAAAAACCCTATCAGTGGTGAAAACCTCACTGGTCAGGCAAGAATGCTTCGCTCTCACGCTCTTGTTGCATGGGAAAACGTTATTCTCTGGCATGAAAGAGACATCTCTCACTCCTCAGCTGAGAGAATGTATCTTCCTGATCATCTTGGCATTCTCCAATACTCACTCAGTCGTCTTGCCGACACTGTTGAAAGACTAGAATTTCATACTGAAGTTATTGAAAACCGAGTACGTGAAAATTTCACTTACCTTTCAAGCTACTATCTTCACCTTTTGATTTCTGGATCAGACTTCAGAAGAGAAGATCTCTATATGATTATGCAAGAAGCTTCATTTGAGGGAAGTAAAGAAAAGTCTGTTGATGTTTTTTACGACACCATGATGAAACTATTGAAAGAAAAGAACATCAATCAAGATCTTCCAAGACCGACTTTTGAAGAACTCAAAAGAATCTACCTTGGAAGTGTCGATCAAGTCTTCAAAAGAAGCCTTGATCAATACCCAGTTCCCAATTAAAGAAGTTCATCTGCGTGGGGTCCTCCAGTCAGGGACTCCACAATCTTCTTCACTTTCTGCGATTCACTTTTTGGTAAAACCATAACCGCTTTATCATTTGAAACGATGATCAAATCTTTCACATCGATCAAAGACACAAACTTACCTGGAGCAAAAACAATATTCCCTTCAGCTCCCAGAGAGAAATCTCCAATTGAACCGACTAGTGTATTGTTGCCTTTCTTATCAACAACGCTCTCAAGAGCATCCCAGCTTCCAAGATCATTCCAATCAAAATCAGAGGCCTTCACCATGACTGTTTCAGATTTTTCCATGATAGCGTAGTCGATTGATTCTTTTCGAAGTTTCCCATAAATTTCGGTGGTCTTCTCAAAATCTTCAGCGGCATCAACCAGATTCTTATAATGATCAAACATATCTGGAGCATGCTTTTGAAATTCTCTTTTCAAAGTTCCAAGACTGGCCACAAACATTCCTGCGTTCCAGAAATACTCTCCTGTCTCGAGATATTTTTTTGCTGTTTCAAAGTCTGGTTTCTCGACAAATTTTTCAACATGATACGATGAAGAGTTAACTCCTTCTCCACGCTTGATATATCCATAACCAGTATGTGGAAAATTGGGAACAATCCCAATTGTTACAATCGACTCTTTGCTGGCCGCAAGTTCATAAGCTTCACGTACAGTCTTTTGGAAGCCCCCCTTATTCAAGATCACATGATCCGAAGGGACAATCGCCATCACATCTTCATCGCGAAGTCCTTGGGCCTCTAATTGCGCCATAGAGAGTAAAATACATGGTGCTGTGTTTCGACCAGATGGTTCGAAGATCAAACCTTTCTCGGCGACCTTTTTATGAGTACATTCACGCGCCAGAGTTTCCTGTTCTTTCACCGTAACAACAAAACGAGCATTGGCCTCTATTAGCCCCTCAAATCTCATGGCGGTTTCTTCTAAGAGTGAATGGTCACTCACCAAAGAAAGATATTGCTTAGGTTTTTTAGAAGTAGACTCAGGCCAGAACCTCGTTCCCTTTCCTCCGGCCATAATTACTGCATAAAGCTTGGCGTCACCAACATTTTGGCTCATCGTTTCATTCCTTTGTTGGGGATTATTTAAGCACGAGGGAGAAAATTAATCAAAGCGCCCTATGACGTAGTCTTGACCCTGAAAAAGCTCTCTTTCCTTGTCGATGTAGGTCTTGGCCTGACCGGCGGTTTCAAACACACCAAGACTGACTCTGTACCAAGTTCCTCGACCAGGAATCTGAACTTCGTTGATGATCGGATCGTATCCTCTAATGGTGAATCCATTAGCGAACTCTTCGGCTTCTTGCTTACTTCTATGCGAACTCAATTGAATTGTGAACTTTCCCGCGTACTGATCCTTTGAGGCCTCGGGGGCAGGTGCTTTGCTGGAATCATCAATAAGATCGGTGTTATCCAATGGCTTGGTGTCGTTCACTGGTTGAGTATCCTTAGGCGTATCAACTTTTGGTTGAGCTTCTTTATTTAACTCATCCTCAATCTTGGCCTTTAGACTTTCATGCATCTTTTGTTTGAGTTCTTCCGGAGACAACTCCTTCACCTCACCCTGAGTTTTCTCTTCAACCACCTTGTTCACCATCTCTTCCTGACCGGAGAGAAGATCAACATTTTGGCGATCTTCTTGAGAAAAACCAGATGCCTGATAAGAATAGTTCTTCCCTACTCTTACACCAAACATAAAAGAAGTGATGGCGATCAAGATCATGAAGATGAAGATCAGCGCGACTTCTTTTTTCTCAAAAACATAAAGCTTTGTTTTTTCGTCCATAGATTTATTTTAAACATATGCGAAATTTGTGCAATCTCCTTTTTTATCAGGAATTTATATCCTCCATTCAATATTTGATCTCTGAAATTTGAATGTTCATTAATTTCACCGAGTTCTGTGATCAACTACCTCTTCATTGGCCGAAAGAGGCTTTGGTAATTATCCATCGCACAGGAGGAACCATGAAAAAATTTAAAAATGCACTTAAAAATCAAAAAGGCCAAGGAGTCATGGAATATGTCATCCTCGCTTCCCTTATAGGAATTTTTTGCCTTGGCGCAGTCAAGCAATTTGGAGAAGTGATCAACAAGAGGATTACGTACATGAGATCTGAAATTGTAGACAACATCAAAGCAAGATAACTTGGAGATTCCAGCGACCATTCTTCTTACTTCCATCCTTGTATTATCAACTTGGAAAATAAGTTTAATAGGTCGAGAAATCAAATGTCAGATTGATGAAAAACACTACACAAAAAGTCAGTTTCTACACAATCTTGCTATAAAAGAAGAACCCACATTGCGCTTCAAAAGATGTAAATCAAGAATCACCTATTCAAATAATGGCGATGAACACAAATTTACTTACGGAAAAAATAAAATTACCTATAGAGCGGCCTCTCTTAAAAAATGAGAGAGGTTCTCTCTCCATGCTTGGGCTGACATGTTTTTTAATGCTTTTTTGTCTATTCTTTTTTTATTTTTACTTTCAAATAGGAAAGATTACTGAAACAA
>SBGE01000236.1 GCA_006226755.1 Deltaproteobacteria bacterium
TGGCATAAAATCTGCGACGCTGCCATGAGAGAAAAACGAACTCTCTTTCATAGCTGTGGTGATATGAAGATTGATCTACCGGGACATTTCTATCTGAATGAAATGCAAGAGGCCGACCCTCCAATTTGGGGAGGTCGCTATGACAAGTACACTTTTGAACATGGAATGAAGATAATTGAAGAGCATAAACCGCGCTTCATGCATCTTTCACTTCTCGATTCAGACGAGTACGCTCACGATGGTGAATGGGACGGCTACATGAGATCCCTTTATAACTACGATATCTATATTGATCGCCTGTATGCTCTACTCGATCAGATGGGTGACTATGGAAAAAACACAACTCTCATCATCACTACCGATCATGGTCGAGGAAAAGGTGATAAGTGGACTGGACATTTTTTCAATCTCAACTCTAGAAAGATATGGATGGCGATCAAAGGTCCTCACGTTCCAGCGAAAGGCTCCATTTCACACAAGAAAAAGATTTCTCACCTTCACTTAAGACCATTCATCGAGCTGATGTTAGGAGTGAAGAAAATTGACGGACGTCATCGCCTACTTGATCTGATTGATTAATTCTCATCTCTGATTTTAGTGCTGCTCAAGTCTTCATGGGGATTGATGATCTCGATTCTCACCTCAAGCTCAGGATTAATCTCTAGAAGTGCTTTTTTTTGCAGTTTCATTTCTTTCTCATGAATCTTTCGACCAAGAACTTTTAGGCCAGTGAGCGAGGAGATAATCGAAACAGGATCCTTCCAATAGAGAAGATCCATGTAGGTATCTGCACCCATCACCAGATGGCGACTCGCAACTTTTGTGAATGGTAGCCACGAAGCGGTTGGATTCTTTGTTTTCTCCCCCCAAAATCCTGGGTAAAGAGGATAAGGTGTTGATTTCAATTCTTCAGCAAGGGCCTTGAATTCCTCCCAGTAGTTCTTATGGTCTTCATCATTTTCTTTCCATGGATTGAAGTCCGGAATAATGATGATATTTTTAAGGCCGGCCCTTTTGAGACACTCTGAGTGACCTTCATGCCAAGGATTGAAGCTACCTGGAAAAAAACCAATTTCACCGAGTTGAAACTGGGCCTCTCCTTTTCCAAAAATATATGGAAGAGGAATATGAGAGAGTTCATCATCTGAATCTTCAAACTGTGGAAAGAATAGCCCCAGACCTTTCATTAATTGAAGCTGTTGTTGTTCATCAAGGTTGGAAAGAGTAAGAACTTTCTCCCCTTCAGCACCAATATTGTAGATATAGCTTTCGGTTTCCGACTTGGAAAAAGTTACTCTCAGATCATCTCCTGATCCAGAAAATGTAAGCTGATATGAATTCAAACTGCCTTCCGTTTTAACAAATTCACTTGTTTTCTATTATATAGCCCTTCGCCGGAATAGAGCAAAAGTGCCGTCCAAATCAGAGCAAAGCTTGCGACATGAGTGCTGGTGAAAGCTTCCTTGTAAATGAGTACCCCTATCGTCAATTGAAAGGTCGGTGCCAAGTACTGAACAAGGCCTAGAGTCGTCAACGTAAGGTGTTTGACGGCGTGGCCAAAAGCACTCAGAGGTAAAACAGTTGCCAGGCCTGAAAGCAGGGTCAATGTCATTACTTTCGGAGTTTGTGATGGCCATAAGAGCTTGGAATTGCCATACAACCAAGCAAGATAAGTCAGAGCAACAGGAAGAAGCAGAATGTTTTCCGCCCCTAGTCCAACCAAAGATTTGGCCCCAAGTTTTTTCTTGGTCAAACCATAAAGAGCAAAAGTCCCAGCGACGGCCAAAGCAATCCACGGCTTCCCAACACTCTGGACAAACATCCAACTGACTCCAATCGCAGCAAGGGCAATGGCGATCCACTGAATTTTCCGCAGGCGTTCTCCAAGAAAGAAAACTCCCAAAAAAACATTCATCAAAGGATTGATAAAATACCCAAGACTTGTCTCTACGATGTATCCGGAAATTACCGCCCAAACATAGATCAACCAGTTTGATCCTATCAGTATTGTCGAGATTAAAACCAAGGAAGTTTTCTCTTTGATCAACAAGAAGGACTCTTTCACTTCGGATTTTAGAGCGAGTAAAACCAGAAGGACCATCAAGGCACAAACTACTCGAAATGACATGATTTCATAAGGAGGAATGGCCTTGATTTGCTTCCAGAACAGAGGAACGAATCCCCAAAAAGCGAAAGCAAATATACCCGTCGATAGACCTTTAGTGTACTCTGTATTCATATGTGTTTCCCGAAGCTATGATTACACTAAAACTTGTGCTATCAAAAGCTCAGAGGTACGAAATATGCGTTTTAATTGCAACGTGGATGGTATTGAATTTACGATAGAGTTACTTGAGAAAAAGGCCCTCAAGAGTTCGAACTTTTTTCAAAAACCGGTTAAATCTGTTTTTGATATCTATATCACTTCATCCAAGGGTGGAGTTGAGATGGTTCACGTCAGCCAGAATCATGTCTTCAAAAATAATCGTACCTATCTTGAATCTAATGTTCCTGATTACATTGAAGAACGTGAACTGATAGAACACGTTCTTCACCATTGGGAATTGGAATCCAAGAAAGATCCCAATAAGCCAGATTGGGCCAAAGCCTAAAACTTGTAATTGATATTCAACCCAAGAGTCAGTCCATCTTGATCTAGCAAGTTGGTATTTTGACTATTCCAGCTCAAGTAAGGATTAAAATTGAAGCTGTCTCTGATCAGTTCAAAACCAGTAATGATTTCTTGACCATTTTCAATCTGAAGACCTTCTAAGTTGGAAGATCCAAGAAAACGATAACCCAAGTGAATGGATGAAGCTGTTGTAGCATTTTCATCGAGAAGAAGTCTGATCTCAGGACCAATTCCTGTAATCCAAGTCTTCTTCAATATGAAAGTATCTGTCGTTTTAGAGGTAACGAAAGCACGCTCAGTCGCACCTGCTCTTAATCCAGTAACTAGTCTAGAAGTGGCAAGATAGTCAGCACCCATTTCTCCAGAGAGATAGATATTGCTATCAATATTGGCCTTTTCATTTCCACTAGCTTTGAGTTCCATTCTTGAAATCTGAGTAGAGGCATTCAAAGAGACCTTTTCATTCAACAGATAATTAACTCTAGCGCTGGCATTCAATGTTCCAGCAGAGGCCAAAGAGTCGACATCTTTGGTTTTGTTATCAATCAAATCCAAGTTGTTGTATGAAATTCCAGCTCCAACTTTTACAGTTATTTTTGAAGCATCTTTTTTATCTGCAAAAAGATAATCAAAAGATTTTCTCTCTGGAGCAGATTGAGTGATCTTAGTTTCATCACTATTAACTGCTGTCTTAGCTACCATGATATTTTTAGCTGAGTTCAGGTTCTTATCCAAATCAGCAACTGAGGCCCTAAGTTTGACCTGCGTTCCCGGTTCAATAAGATTTGGATTCTTGATATCTGGATTCAATAAGAGGAGCTTCGTGAGCCTCCCTTCTTTTCCATAAAGCGGACCACCTTTGAGCTTGGTTAAAGCGATACGTGATAAAGTATCTCCATTTTTCACGATGTAATCTGGTGAGTAGGCCATGACAGTCAAACTAGTAACTGTACAAACCGCTAATAAGCTTAAATTCTTAACATTCTTTGTTTTCATAAGTGGTGTCCTCCAATCCGACTCTTTCTGAGTCAAAAGGAGATCTACCAAAGTCTCCCAAAGTGAGCAAGGTATTTGAATTTATTACATTTTTGGTGTCATTTTGGACCCGATCTTTTTTACATAACGCATTGCAAAACCAGTAAGAATTCGCTATAAAATTCAAAACTTTTTATCGAAATTGGACTTTAACCCATGAAGATTGCTCTGTTTTCAATACTTCTTTTCGTCTGTGGTCACGTGATGGCCCAAGACACTTCTGATTATCTCACCCAGATACAAACGCTGGAGGCAGCGGATTACTCATCTGGATCGACAATAGAGAGAACTCAGAAAATAAGAGAGAGCTTTTTAAAGATTCACAATTTTACTTATAACTACGGTTCAAAAATTCTTTTTAAATTGAATGAAGGTAAAACTCCAAATGGACATGAACTCAATCTGATCCATGAATCTCTTTCAACTTACATCAAGCTAAGTTCTAAATTGAATCAGCAGATTGAAGAAATAAAACCATCTGGACAGATACTTAGAGATATTGAATCTCAAAATGCTTTGAATGAACTTCAATGGCTAGAACTCAAAGCAATCCTTCTTTCAAACTACAAAAATACTTTTAAAGTCTTTTTTGAAAACAAAACTTTGAGAAGAATTATCAAAGATCAAATGGATAGAGAGAGCTATGGACTTGGTGATATCGAAAAGATCACAGATACCATTCTCAATACGAATTTCTCCATTCAACTTCAAAATGCTCTCGATACTTTTATCATTAAAGAGAATGAACTTATTGAAGCCAAAAGTGATAAAATTGACGTTCTTTCTAGTAACATCAAATCAACTGTTGCCTACAAACTTCGAATTGAAGGTGCAGACCTCAAGGAACTTGCTTCTCAAAGAGGTTATATCGATAACAGAGGTGATTCTCTCAGTCGCTTCTTTGGTCGTGTGACCAATGCTCTAAGCCTCGGGTTTGGTAGCGTTGCTGGAAACATCTCATGGAGAGAAGGTTATTTAAGAGATAACGAAACCGCACTAACTCATATCAAAGAGAAAATCAGACCTCTAGATTTACTTCTTGAGAAAAGAGGATATGTTTTTACAGATTTTACAATTCCAGGAAATTGGGGTCACGTTGCTGTTTACCTAGGCACTGAAGAAGAGCTTAGGGCCATTGGCATGTGGAATGATCCAGCCATAATTCCTTATCAGCAGAAGATAAAAGATGGGTTCACTGTATTTCAGGTGAGAAGATGGGGACTCGAGTTTGTGACTCTCAAGTCATTCATGAATCTAGATGAAATTGCCATTCTTAGACATAAAAACATGCTCAACAGAACAAAAGTGGAGCTAGGTAGAGTCTATAATAATCTTTTTGATCAAATCGGTAAAAAGTATGACTTTGGATTTGATGCTCTTTCAACAAATGAAATCACTTGTACAGAAATCGTCAGTTTGAGTTTTGGTGATGTAAATTGGCCAACGGCTTACACTCTTGGAAGAGTAACTATCAGTCCAGACGACATGGCGAAGATTGCTCTTTTTTCAAACACTCCTGTTGAGTTCGTCACCTATATCAAGTCCACAGATTATGATCAGGTTAAGTATAACTCTGTAAAAGGCTACGCCTCTGTCATGAGATATAGAACGAAAAAGAATCTTGATGGAAGCTTACGTTTTGATGAGTACACTAGAAAATGTACACCTCAAAGAAGACGTGTTCAGGGAGGTCTCAGACTTTCAAGAAAGTGCGAAACCGAATGGAAGCATCACAGCTATTCAGGTGAAACTTACTAAGATTCGTCAATTGGATTAATCTCTTCAACTTCAGGGAGTACAATTTCCTGTCCAACTTGCAGGAAGTCTCCCATTTTTTTCTTCTGATACTTTCTATACAACCAATAAGGTAGTCCCTGATCTTTAAGTATTTCTGAGAGGGTGTCCCCTCTTTTAACATTATATTTTTTAGTCTCAGTAATATTGTAATTTGCGTAGAAATCTTCCTGAATAGAGACATGGTATTCATTTCTCTTTTGTTTAAAATCATTGAGCTTTGATTCACTGATTGGAATTCTTATTTTTTGCCCCATACTGATGACTCGCCCCATGGCCAGTCTATTCAAATCTCGAATACGCTGGGTTCTCACGCCTGCCCACTCTGCAAAATGCCCAAGAGTTTCTTCTGTTTCAATTGAAATCTCATAAACATCTTTGGAGACATTTCTAAGATCCAACTCATAATCAAACAATGAAATCAAAGGAGAAGGTTCTCCTTTTTTATCTTCCTTACCGTCTTCTTTTCCTTCTTTCTTAGAGACAATTTTTTTCAAACGACTCATAAGAGTCTTTTTTTCAGTCTTTCGAGTCAAGGTCTCATCAGCAGAAGTCAAAGAAGGACCAGCAGGTGAATTCATCGCGATCTTAGGTTCTATTTTGGCAACAGGATTATCTTTTCCTGGAATGTTAAGCTTCATGCCAGGATAAATTTTTGAAGGGTCAGAAATTTGATTAAACTGAATCAACTCGCTCATCGAAACTCGATAAGAACGAGAGATATCAAAGAGATTTTCCCCTCGTGAGACAATATGCATATTGGCGATTTCCATTTCCTTGAAATCGGTCTTGAAGCCATTTAAAGCGACTTTATATTCATTCAGTTTTTTGCTTCCGACTTGAGGTACTCTAAAAACAAATCCCCTCGGTAAATACAGTGAATTTTTGTAAGCCGATCGTCGAATGGAATGATTATATTGTCTGATGGTCGATTTACTGAGTCCCGTTACTTTCGCTAATTGTGAAACAGTGAATGGCTTATCCAAAGCTATTTCAGAAAAACGATATGTCGCAGGTTTTTTGAACTTTGGAAAATATTGAGATGGGTCTTCAGAGATCTCAACTGTTGCCATGAAAGTTGCATAAAAGTTTTTGGATGCAAATCCAAATCTTCGACCTTCGTATTTATCAATAATGGTGTTGATATCAGTTGTCCCCAGCTTATTGATGGCCCTCTTCATACTCAATGGACCATGGTTATAAGCAGTCAGAGCGAGAGGCCAACTATTCAACATTTTATAATTATCTTTCAGAAATCTAGCTGCGGCCTTCGTGGCCTTTATCGGATCTCTTCGCTCATCAATGATATAAGTCACTTTCAGTTTATAGAGCCTGGCGGTAGAACGCATGAATTGCCAAATACCAGCAGCACCTACTTTTGAATAAGCTTCATAATTAAATGAACTTTCCACATGAGGAAGATAAGTCAACTCGTGAGGCAACCCCAGATCTTCGAAGATTTTTTCAATATATTCTAAATAAGCATAAGATCGAATAAGTCCTTCATAGTAACGATCACTTAATCCATACTGAAAGCGAATATCATTGGACATTCGATACAGTTCATTGCGTGTACGGTTTCCTACTATGTCTGCTATTTTTTGTTCTTCCGATGTAAGTTTTCTAAAGCCTTTATCAGCAATAGTACGAAGAATTTTTCTTAGTCTGTACCTTTCGTCTTTAGTCTGATTGATCCGCCCTCTTCTAGAACTACTTAACTTTATTTTTCCATAAATCACTGACAAATCTTCAGTGTCATGAATAAAGGCCTCAGATGTACTTATTTCTGTATAGACCTTCTTCCAAAAATCAACTCTAGTTCGCATATCTCCCTTAACGGGAAAGCCTGAATCTCTTTTGGCCTTGGAGGCAAAAACGATGGAGGGACTATAGAGCAATGCAACGATTATAAACAAACGAATGATAATGATTCACCTCTTAAAGAATGCAAATCTAATAATAAAAAACCGAAATGAATCAGTCAAAGAACACAATACGCAACCTGTTTAATCTACTATTTTTACTTCTTGTTTTGGAGTGCGCCTCAAGTAAAATGAATCCAAGCATGAAACTGTTAAATAGACCTATTCGCAAATTTGAGCTCCCCGAATTGGATCACATCAAAGAATTGGCCAAGACTGAAGATGACTTGGTTAAGATTGATGTGATTGGAGAAGTCACTCACGAAGGAGTAACTTACCCCATTCACTCTTTTACTCTTGGAACTCAAGACACCTCTAGGCCAACCATCGGACTATTCGGCGGCGTTCATGGTTTAGAACGAGTCGGTACTCAAGTCGTTCTTTCTTATCTTACTTCTACTCTTGCTCAACTCAAATGGGACAAAGACTTAAGACGAACGTTGGAAAAAGCAAGAATTTGCTCCGTCCCATTGATCAATCCTGTGGGAATGTCACTTCATAGCAGATGCAATGGAAATGGAATTGATCTGATGAGAAATTCACCTGTCGAAGCTGACCCTGAAACGACTTACCCTCTTCTTTCAGGTCATAGAATTGGAGATTGGCTCCCTTGGTATCGAGGAGAAGTTGAAAAAGAGATGGAAATTGAAGCTCAAGCAGTTGTCAATTTTGTAGTTGATCAGATTTTTAAAGCAGATACAGCCATTACTATCGATTTCCATTCTGGTTTTGGGATGAAAGACAGGCTTTGGTATCCTTATGCCAAATCCAAAGAACCATTTCCAGATACTCCTGCAATTCATAAGATAGTTGAAAAATTGGAAGAAACTCTCCCCCATCATGTTTACAAAATTGAAACTCAATCGGATTCTTATACGACACATGGAGATCTTTGGGATTATCTCTATGATATGCATAAAAATACGCCCGGCTCTGAGGACAAGCTCTATCTTCCTTGGACGTTAGAAATGGGTTCTTGGGCGTGGATGAAAAAAAATCCACTTCAAGCGTTTTCAAAATCTGGTTTTTTCAATCCCATAAAAGAACATAGAGTTTCGAGAATCATGAGGAGACATCTTTTGTTAATCGATTTCTTTTTTAGAATGACTCGAAATAGAAAGGCGTGGAGATACGAGATATGAGTCAATACAACTGGATTTTAGTAAGAGGTTTATCTCGGCAGACAAAACACTGGGGAGAATTTCCTGAAATGCTTGCCAATGAAACGGGAAATAATGTCTTCACGCTGGAACTACCTGGTGTTGGAGTCAAAAATGATATTCCCGCTAAGATGTCGATTCGAGAAAATGTTGAACATTTAAGATCAGAGCTTCAAGAACTCAAACAGAAGAATCCTGGTGATTGGGGAATTGTTGCTGTCTCTCTTGGAGGGATGGTTGCGATGGAGTGGTGTTCTGTCTATCCCGACGACTTCAAACATATGGTTGTATTAAATAGTAGTGCTGGAAACTTAAGTTCTCCTTTCAAAAGATTACAACCTGAAGCGATTAAAACCATTGCCGGACTTTTTTTCAAAACGGATCTAGAGCATAGAGAGCGGAAAGTTTTGGAACTTACGACAAATATTGCTGACATCAATGATGAACTGGTCAAAAAATGGGCAAGCATCAATAGAGAACGTCCAATTACAAGAGAAAGTTTCCTCAGACAACTCTTTGCTGCCGCTAAATTCAGAGTGCCTGAAAAAGTCGGACCAAAGGCCCTTGTAGTGATCTCAAAGGCCGATAAACTTTGTAATCCAAGCTGCCCAATGAAACTGGCTGAACACCTCGGTGCAGAGTCCAGCTTTCATGATACAGCTGGGCATGATATTGCTCTGGATGCTCCCGATTGGCTCGCTAAAGAAATAAAAAATTTCACTCAAGAATCTCTCAATTAATCGGGCAGACTTTGGGCAACAGAATGGAAAAGGTAGATCCTTTTCCAATCTCGCTTTGAACTTCTATGCTTCCTGACATTTCATTCAAAATCAGTCTACATATAGATAGTCCAAGTCCTATTCCAGTATGACTTCGACTATCAGAAGCATCGACTTGGTAAAAACTTTTAAAGAGATTTTTCATACTCTCAGCAGGTATTCCCCTTCCTTGGTCAATGACTTGAATGAGAATATTTGAACTTGATTCTTTAGCAATGAGCTTAACCTCAGTTCTTGAATCTGAATACTTGATGGCATTTTCAAGAAGGTTTCCAATGACTTGGAGGAATCGATCCTTGTCTGTACAAATCGTAAGGCTAGGATCGGACTCAAGTTTGAATGCAATTTTGTTTTTGTCAAACATATCTTTAAAGGTAATAAAAGATTTTTTCAATAAATCGTCGAGATTATGAGTATCAAGAACCATAGGAAGATTTTTTCTTTCAAGCTTATTGAAATTGAGAAGATCTCCAATAATTCGATTCATTCTTTCACCGTTTTGAATGGCAATTTCCAGAATCTCATCTGTCTCTTGTTTTGAAAGCTCCAATGTACCAGCTTTAACATCCTTAAACATTTTTAAAGATGCCAAGATTGAGGCCATCGGAGTTTTTAACTCATGAGAGACAATACTCACAAATTCATCTTTATGTGATTCCATTTCTCTTCGTTCTCGAAAAGTTCTATCAGCTGAAATAATGTTCGCACAGGTCGAGGTAAATGGTTTTAACTCATCAACGATTTCATCATAGAAACCTTCAGATCGGTTGGCGATTCCGGCCATACCTATTAGCTCATCATTAAAGAAAAAAGGTATCCCAAGAAAGGCATTCAAATCAGGGTGACCTGCAGGAATACCACAACCACGTGGATCATTTTTTGGATCATTAGAAATCACATACTTTTTAGATACTAAAACTTCACCAAACAAAGATTTCAAATTATAAAACTCTAATCCCATTGGTGCATTTTCTTGATAGAATTTTTGAGTTTCTTCATTCCAAGCAATATTTGTGATGGCCCTTGTTTTTAGATAAAGAGTCCCATCTTCTTTCTTATGAGTTTCTCCAATAAAACCGTATTCACTCCCAGTAATACTCAGTAGATCATTTAAGAGATCATTAAAAATGACTTCAAGAGACTGGTCTCGAATGTAGCGAGATTGAGCGATCTGAATTGATCT
>SBGE01000066.1 GCA_006226755.1 Deltaproteobacteria bacterium
TGAACAAACCAATCCGAAACATCAAATTTCAAAATGCTTGGGTCTGGATCCACCAAGGACTGAGAAATTTCAATACACTCAGCTTGATGAAAATCACCCCCAGGTGTTCCCCATGGACCTGATCCTCCAGGAAATGGATGGGCGTGGGTCCAGCTCGCCAACATCATCCAGTTTTTCAAGAGAGGACAAAGTTTGAAATTCGCTTTAGCCGCATTTACATCTGCGGCCTTCATGATATTGAGCTCAAACATCATTCGATGGGTATCGTCGATAACAACGTTGCCAGAGAGCTCCCCTAGATTTTCAAGTCTAAGGAGTATTCTTTTTTGTGTTCCAACTTCATAATCAGATCTTCCATAAGACGAAGCTCCTCCATTTTGAATGTGGAGAACTCCATTAAGAGATCTCACCTGTTCACTATAAACAGGATCGTTTTCTCTTTCATCACTGGAGAGATCACCGCAGCTCACAGTCAGAGTTGCAAGCAATATTATGAATGTTAATTTTTTGATTGAATCCTTCATATCAAACTCTTAAAGGAAAAAGTTAATTTCCAGTCCTACGTTACCTTGTCCAACACCGTGACCCATCAAATCCCCAAGAAAATCAAAGTCAGTATTCTTGGTAGAGTCTAGTAAATATTTTCCAAACAGTCGAAGGCCAAACTGCTCTGATCTCCATTCAATTTCAGGTCCAGCAGATACAACTCTGTTTCTTCCAGTTTCATACTCAAATGCTCCACCAGAGGCCTTGAAGTTGTCAGCCAAGTGCATCTCCATATAGCCCCCAAGATTAAAGGCTTTATAGTAACCACCCATCTTGACTCTGGCAGTTGTGATGGAACCGAATTCGTACTTGTAGTCGATGTTTCCAATTTTCTGTTTGGTCTCACTTGGCAGTGTATACTCCAAATCATTTTCGACATAAAACCAGTTGGTTCTTTTCGCAAAAGTCATCCCAACTTTAGTGATATCTCGTCCAAGCAAAGAGTCTTGAAGCTCTTCATTGGACATTGTATTCAAATCAATTCGTCCATAGGCCTCAATGTCAAATCCCTTAGCAGTCCAAAGAAGCATTCTGGCAGAAAGACCAAGAGGTCCCATGAAAGTTCCATCGTCTTCTTCACCGACCTTAGAGCTTTCACCTTTATTGATGATGGAGGCATCAATCCCAATACCTAGGGCCGAAAGGCTTCCGCCAAATGGATAGAGATGACTTGAAATCGATGTCATGCTCGTTAATGGAATTGAAGTCATTTCAGTTGAATCAAATTTTGGAGAATTAAATCTTTTATATCTTATTCCTACTTTTGATGGATAATTCAATCTCGAATGCTTAGCCGGTTTAATAACGGGCTTAGGTGCAACCGAAGTCATCGGAGTATTGAGTGCAACATTACTAGCTTCAGCTTTCTTAACAAATTTTTGAACTGTCTCATTGATTCTGTCATAAGAAGAATTTGGTGAGGTGATCGCTAATGTGATCTCTGCTGCCGCTGTCTCATCTTCTCTGATACTTTCAGGAAGAGCTCTATGAAGAGCTTCATGTATATGAAGAGAAACAAGCTGATTCTCGTCTAGATTTTTAGCTGCCGGAAAAAAACGAGTCGGAGCATGTGGTCTTGGGAATGTTCTGGCATAAACCAGTCCTTGCGCATCATTAGTAAAGGCCCCAAGTTCCATTAATTTTTGAGTGGAAACATCTTTTCTCGTTATATAAAGATCTGCTTTTTCTACTTCTGAAATCAGATTGCCAAGACCTGGTACTGCTTTAACGTTCATTTCTTTAAGCTTTTCAACTGCTTTTGTTCTGGCATCAACAATATTTCCACCTTCAAGTTTTTCAAACCCTTCAAGGTCTGTTCCATCGTCACCATTACCAACGACAGTTGGTCCTGCCAAAACGGATGTGCTCATCATCGTCAATAGTAATAGAATTCCTTTCCACTTCTTATTCACGGGTATCTCCTTCGCTCAACTTGAACAATGCCAGTTCAAGTTGGTAAACAACAGTCTTTTCACCTTTGGAATATTTCTCAGCGATCATATCTCTGAACTGCTGAATTTCTTTTTTAATGTTTGGGATATGTTTGGGATCGACAGCAAAGCCTAATCCCGTTATTTCTCTTTCATCTAGATGTTGAGTTTCAAGTGACTCACTTGCTTTTTGCAAAATCGCTCGATGATAATTTCGAATGGCCTGAGAAGGAATTCCATCAGGAGAAAAAATAAAATCCTCACAAGCGCGAAGACCATCCTTCGTTTCTTCGATTAATCCCACTCTCATCATTCGCTCAATTGCAACTTTTACTTGAAGAGGAGAAATTCCAAGCTTCTTTCCGATCCAAGTTGTTGACCAAGCGAATCCTGCACATTCTGAAAGATTCAAGATAGCAAAGCAGTACCATTCAGAAACGACATTAAAGAGATCCATTTCTAGATTCTTTCTTCCCTCTTCCTGGGCGACGATTACCGTTTCTGCTTCATCATTAATGACTTCGTTTTCTACCAAGGAAAGAAGATGTTTTGTTTCATGAGAATTTAGTCCCATGCTCTTGGCAATCTTCAATGCTTTTTTGAGTGTGAGCCTTCTTTTTCCACTGAGAATTTCAGAAAGTTCTCCAGGAGAAAGTCCAAGTGATTTAGCAAAGGCCCTTTGGGAATAACGAGGATTGGCAGAAATTCTCCTGACCAACTCTCCTTGCAAATAATGTCTGTAGTTTGTTTCGTTTACCATAACACTTATGAATTTAGGCCTTCATCAGTGAAAGCGCACCCATTCTGGATCAAAGTGTTCCAAATGTGGATCAAAATATTCCAAATGTGAAAAATTTTTAGAGGAAACCTCAGGCAAAAGTCTTTAATTTCAGAATCTTAACAAAAATTGGATCAGGTGAAGATCTTCCCGAAAAGTCCACGTTTGGGCCTGAAATCCATGTTTTCAATACAATGGGCATTGGCCTCAATAGCTTTGAGGAGATCGGTTTTAGTGAAAATTTCTTCTGAAATAGCGTTATATTCTTCTACGGAAAGGATGCAAACTCCGGCGACATCTTCTTCTTGTGAAAGTAGGTAGAGATATTTGTTGAGATCATCTTTGGTTTCAAAAACAATCTCAGACTCATCTTTTTTGAAATTGTGTTGAAACACTCTTCGCATCACTTCTTTTTCTACACTTCCTCTCTCAGAAAAAAGATAAAGTATACGATAAAAATTCCCAACTCTTCCTGTTACAGGCCCGTCTGTATAGATCCCAAAGATTTTGTTTTCCATACTCATGAGTAAACTCCGAAGTCCAGGCTTATGGAGCCTTCAGGCATCATTTCGATCTCAACTTCCTGACTCCAGTTTTTAACTTTCACATTACTCTCATCCATGACTTTCAAAAGAGCAAAACTTCTAACAAGAGGTATATGAAGTTTCTTTTTATAACTGGTAGGATTATAAAAACTAACTCTTCTTACTTCTTCAAAATTCAATTCAGTACTTGAAGTAGAACGCGTTTTCCAAACTGATTCGATCCCCTCGGGAAGGAAGAAGCTTAAATGAGCAATCTCAAAAGTTGCCATCATAACGCCCCAAAAATCGAGTCTCTTTTTAATATCATGTTCAACCAAAGAGTTGCCATCAATAACGAGAAGTCGACCTTCGCCTAGTACGATATTATGAACATGAATAAGATAATTAATTTTTTCAACTTTAAGAGAATTTTCCAAAAAGAAAGATTCAATCTTTTTAAGGTATTCATCACTCATGTCACTGCGATCGAGGATCACACGACCACCTGTCATGAATATTTTGAGCATTGAATTGTAGAGATTTTTATTCATATCCCTACCGTGGAAAATATGAACTCTCCCATTCTCAATCAGATCTTCATCCCATTTAAAATCACGCACGTCATTCAGATAATAGGTAAAACCATATTTGCCTTGGAGATAATCCACCAACCCCAGATCACGCCAGCTATTTCCTTGATCTCTCACTTCTTTTCTCGACTCATAAAGCTCAAAAAAGCAAAGTGGAGAAAATGTAATCGAACCTTCTTCCCAAGCTGAACCTGGAAGCAGTCTCATATCGAGGAAACCTGTTGTAATCATATCTTCGATTTCTCTACCAAAGACTCCTGTTTTATGCTTGTAAGGAATCAAAGATGATGAAGGAATGATTTTTTGAGTCACGCTGTGAAAAATCTCATGACCGTATTTTCTAAGATTTTCAATATCGTTCATTCGCTCGAATGTATCCTCTGGAGAGCAGCCCAAAAAAGCGATCTGCTGACTTCCTTCAAAATTAGCCGATAACATTTCAGAGATAGTGTTGACGTAAAGATCTCGAATTGTTTCCACAAATTCTTCAGCTAGCCATGCTTCATCTTCAGGTGATTTGATCAGCCCATCTCCCTCAATCGTGCCTTTAATTTCAGAAGTCTTCGCTTGAATAAAACGACCAAAGGCTTGATCAAATATTTTGGAACGATCATCTAGAAAAGAGCGGAAGTATCCATCTTCCATATAGCCACATTCGATGGCCCAAAGATCATTGGCGATTCCCTCTTTTGCGAAATACTCATTGAGAGCATGAACGAACCTTGAAAAAGCTTGATAAACTCTTGGATCAAAAAATGTGAAGAGACGGTTGAGATTCCCCTCAGGCGTAATGATATTAAACACCAATCCATTTCGATCAACTGAGTTTGTCCTGGCCAGAAGATGCGGAAGCCCACCATTGACTAGAAAAGGCGCTGGAGTGACAGGAAGAAAAAAGACCACTTCTTTACCAAGTGAACGTGTAATCTCTACCAGCTTGGCAAGATTGGTTTCGGGTTTTTGCTCAGCAAAATCGAATTTTTCACCTGTATCGGAATGAAAGGACCAATTGATTGGAACAATCACGCGCGATGTGCCAGAAATTTGTTTGAGTTTGCTTTCCCATAGTGATGAAGATGTTTTCCAATAGAAAAACCAGTTTTCCCCTGGAAAAACTGCGTCATCATCTCGCGGGACAGGTGTCGTCAGTGACAAAATCCATCCTTTTCTTAGGTAGTTAGCCTTCCTTGTCTTCCCTAAATTTTATCAATTCTGATTTCAGGGTGGCAATACATTATTAAAGATGCACAGCTTGTCGATATACAGACGCGTTTGCTATAAATCCCTTTAAATTCAGTTGATTGTCTATTGCAAAGGATGGCCCATGTGGTTTTTGAGTGATGAAGAAAAACAACTTCAAGACGTCTGTCGTGATTTCGCAAGAAACGAGATAGCTCCCCACGCTGAGAAGCACGATACAGAAGAAACGTTCAATATGGACGCTTTCAAAAAAATGGGAGAACTCGGTGTTCTAGGAATTACTGCTGAACCTGAATATGGTGGAGCAGGTATGGGTTGTCTTGCAGCGACTTTAGTCATGGAAGAATTTGGAAAGGCCTGTCCAGGATTGACTCTAAGTTATCTCGCCCACTCTATCTTGGCGGTTAACAATATTCAAAACAATGCCAGCGAAGACCAAAAGAAAAAGTATCTCCCTAAACTTGTAACCGGTGAACATATTGGTTGCATGGGGATGAGTGAACCAGAATACGGATCCGATGCAGTTGGTATCCAAACTCGTGCAGTAAAGAAAGGTGATCATTACGAAATCAATGGGACCAAGATGTGGATCACCAATGCTCAATACGCTGACGTAGCTTACGTCTATACGAGGACGGGTGATAAAAAGAAAGATCTTTCCACTTTCATCATCGAAAAAGGAATGGAAGGATTCAGTGTTGGAAAGCCCATTCACAAAATGGGAATGAGAGGTTCTCCTACAGGTGAACTTGTTTTCGAAAATGCCAAAGTTCCAGTAGAAAATCTTATCGGAAATGAAGGTGACTCTGTTTATCACATGATGAAAAATCTGGAGATCGAAAGAATCACCATTGCTGGAATTTCTCTCGGTATAGCTCAAGCCTGTGTTGATGCTTGCATCAAATATGCAGGAGAAAGAAAACAGTTTGGAAAAAACCTTGCTCATTTTCAGATGATTCAAAAAATGGTGGCTGAAATGGCCACAGAGACAGAGATGCTCAGACGTTTCCTCTACACTGTTGCTTACGAATACGACCAAGGCAAGATCGGAGCTGTTCCTGCGGCCATGGTCAAACTACAAGTTCCTAAAATGGTCACCAAAATTGCACTTGATGCCATCCAGCTTCACGGTGGATACGGATATTCAAGAGAATTTCCAGTTGAAAGATTGATGAGAGATAACAAGCTCAACGAAATTGGAGCAGGTACCAACGAAGTGATGATCATGATCATCGCAAAAAAACTTCTCGAAGATGCATTAAAAAACTGAGGTTAAGATGAACGAATTGCAGGTCGAACTCAAAAATCAACTTGAAAGATTCAGGAACGACAAGATCGAGCCTACTGTCGAGCACGATGATAAAAACGAAAGTTTTAAAATGGAAATTTTTCGTGAGCTTGGTCAACTTGGTTTCTGTGGAATGACTCTTCCTGAAGAGTACGGCGGAGCAGGTCTTACCTATCAAGATTTTTGTGTTGCTCTCAGCGAGATTGCAAAAAGTTCTGTCTCTTATGCGGCAACTATCAGCGTTTCAACCATGGTTCAAGCGATCATCAACGAGTACGGAAACGAAGAGCAAAAGAAAAAATATCTCCCTGAATTGACTGCAGGCCAAGAAATCGGAGCCTTTTGTCTTTCAGAATCTTCTTCGGGATCAGATGCCGCCAGTTTAAAAACAACCGCTAAAAAAGTGGATGGTGGATATGTTCTCAATGGATCCAAAATGTGGATCACTTCTGGAGGAATCGCCAAAACTTATATTGTCATGGCAAGAACTGGAGAAGAAGGTCACAAAGGGATCTCCTCTTTCATAGTTCAAGATGGAATGGATGGTTTTTCATACGGTAAAAAAGAATCAAAGATGGGTTGGCGAGTATCTCCTACTCGTGAGTTGGTGTTCGAAAACTGTTTTGTTCCTGAAGAAAATCTTTTGAAAGAAGAAGGGTTTGGATTCAAAATCGCCATGTCAGCACTCGACAAAGGAAGAATCACGATTGGTTCAATTGCTGTTGGGCTCTCCCAAAGAGCTCTTGATGAATCCATTAAATATTCATTGGAAAGAAAGCAGTTCAATCAATCTATTTTTGATTTTCAAGGTCTGCAGTTCATGATGGCCGATATGGCCACTGAAACAGAAGCTTCTCGCCTCTTGGTTGAGCAAGCTGCCATGTACTATGACCTGGGTACTCCAAATCAAAAACTGGCTTCCATGGCTAAGTTAAAATCTACTGATACCGCAATGAAAGTTTCAACAGATGCTGTACAGATTCTTGGCGGTGTTGGATACACCTCTGAATACCCTGTTGAAAGACTTATGAGAGATGCCAAAGTACTTCAGATTCTTGAAGGGACAAATCAAATCCAAAAAGTTGTCATCGCAAGAAGTCTTAAGAAAGAATACAGCTAAAAAGGAAGAACACATGCCATTCGATTTAACTTATTTCGGTAAAGACACCGTGAGTGGTGACTGGTTTAAAGAAGACTTTCTTCAAATGAAGATGAAGGCGTTTGAAAACATCATCAACGATCCTTCATACGGATTTTTTCATGTAACCAAAGATGAAAGTCTTTTGAAGTCATGTGAAGACGTTTATCAACGTTTTAATAGTAAAAAAACTTTTGTTCAGGTTGGAATTGGTGGATCAAGTCTAGGTCCTGAAATGATTCACTCTGCACTTGGAAAATCTGATCGTCAGTTTATTTTCTTGAACAATATTGATCCCGACATGACTTGGAAGCAAATCAACGGAATCGATCTGGAAAGTTCTCTCTTTTATTTTGTTTCAAAATCTGGAGGAACCGCAGAAACCATGTCTGGCTTGGCAATCATTGCACACATGCTAGAAGAAAAGAAAATTCCAAAAGAGAACTGGAAAGACTACATGGTCTTTGCCACTGACCCAGAAAATTCACAGCTTCTAGACCTAGGAAGAGAGTTGAATGTAACTTGCCTCTCCATTCCCTCAAATGTTGGTGGACGATTTAGTGTGATGACACCCGTGGGATACCTTCCCGCTTTATTTGATGATGTTGACGTGAAAAACCTGATTCGCGGGGCAGAGCTTATTAAAGAAGATCTTCTTTCTACAAAATTGGATGAAAATATTCTTCTTCAGTCGGCTTCATTTATCTATGGTCTATTTAAAGAAAAAAATGTGAACCAAACGGTTTTTATGCCATATAGCAGTTTACTCAGAGATTTATCTTTTTGGTTTGTTCAATTATGGGCCGAATCACTTGGAAAAAAAGTAAATCTAAATGGAGAAAATGTTCACACAGGTTTGACGCCTATTCCTGCATATGGCGCAACAGATCAACACTCCCAGGTTCAGTTATTCATGGAAGGGCCATATGACAAACTTGCGGTGGTAATAGAAGTTGACCGTTTTGATCACGATTACAGTCTCGATAATTCTTTTCAGCAAAAAGCTTTGAAAAGTTTAGCTCCCTTTAATCTCGGGCAGTTGATGAAGGCTGAACACCAAGGAACTCTTAAGGCCTTCGAGCAAAACAGCCGACCTTATCTGAACATAAAAATTTCTAAGTGTGATGAAATCAATGTCGGTGGTTTAATCATGTTCCTCGAAAGCTTGACTGCTTTGATGGGACATTATTTGGATATCAATCCATTTGATCAGCCAGGTGTCGAAGCCGGGAAGAAATTTGCTTTTGAATGGCTTGACGGAGCGAATCAAGCTTAGGCGGAAGTTGCAACCTATTGTAATAGAACGGTAGAGGTTATAAAATTCTACAATATTAAGATATTCAAATCATTAAGGATTGAAGAAAAATGTCAGACGATTCAACGATTGTCCTAACAGACATTAAAGCCGCTTTGGCCTCAGCAGAAAAAGAAGCTGAGAAAAAGCCCGCTGCACTTCTCGTTGTAGGTGGAGAACTCAACGGAACTCTTTTTGACATGAATGAAGATGTCATCACTGCCGGTCGCTCTGCGGACAACTCTATTCCCCTTGAATTTGGAGGGATCTCACGTCACCACTTGAAGATTACTCATCAAGGTGAGGAGAACTGGTTTATCGAAGATGCAGGTTCAAAAAATGGGACCTACGTAAACAATAACAAAATTGAACAACCCACCCAGCTTAAAAAGGGTGACATGATCAAACTTGGAACTATTTCTTTGAAGTACCTTCCAAAGGGAGATCCAGACAGATTGACTTACGATAAATTGAATCTTGAGGCCAATACTGACAGACATACAGGTTGTTATAACAAGACTTACTTCAATAACAGAATTGATCTGGAAGTTAAGAAGTCAAAAGTAACAGGAGAACCTCTTTCTCTGATTATCTTTGACTTGGACCACTTCAAGAAATTGAACGATAACTTCGGCCACGATGCAGGAGACTTCGTTCTTAAGGAAATGGCTGGTCTCATTCGCAATAAAGGTGTGAGAGATCTAGATGTCTTTGCCAGATATGGTGGTGAAGAATTTGTCATCCTTCTTCCAAAAACAAATCTCAAGCAAGCATACGATATTGCTGAAAGGCTTCGAAAGCAGCTTGAAGAACATGAATTCATGTATGAGACCACTAGATTGCCAGTTACGGCATCAATTGGTGTCGCCGATTATCGTCAGGGAGTGACGTCCGGTACTGAGCTATTCAAAAGAGCTGACCAAGCGGTTTACAAATCCAAGCAGGGAGGAAGAAACCAGGTACAGTTCTATAGAGCTTAAGAGTAGTGGTCCAGACAACAGAAATATCCCCACAAAATTCAAACATCAAACTACTTCCCGAGCATTTGATCGATCAAATCAAAGCTGGGGAAGTTGTTGAACGTCCAGCAAGTCTAATTAAAGAGCTTATCGAAAATAGTATCGATGCTGGATCCACAAAAATTGATATTCATATCATTGATAACGGGATGGAGCTGATCTCGGTCGAAGACAATGGAAAGGGCATGAGTTTTTATGATCTTCCCCTCGCCTTTCATCGACATGCAACTTCTAAAATAGAACGCTTTGAAGATCTTTACAGACTTCGTAGTTTTGGATTTCGAGGAGAAGCTCTGGCTTCAATTGCCAGTACTGCTCGTGTTACTTGTACCTCAACACCTATTGATGGACGAAAAGGTGGAAGAATTGTCATTCATGGTGGTGAACAAAAGTCGTTGACTGAAACAGAAGAAAGCCAAAATGGGACAAGTTTCTTTATTAAAGACCTTTTCTTCAATACTCCGGCCAGGCTGAAGTTCATTAGATCTGCCAACTCAGAAAAGATGGCCCTGAAACGAATTGTAAATTCATTCATCTTGGCCAATCCTCATGTAGCATTCTCAGTAAAATGGGACGACAAGGAAAAAGATTTTTTCCCTTCCGTTACTCAGGAAAATTTAAGTTCGAGAATCAAA
>SBGE01000240.1 GCA_006226755.1 Deltaproteobacteria bacterium
GGATCTTTCGAAGCTTTCTTGGCATCGAATTTTTCAGGATCCATTTCAGGAACTTCTTCGCCTGTTGTGAGATTAACAATCTTGGCATCGACTTTTTCATAGGCCTTTAGAATTTCTGCTTTCGTAGCTTTAGGGCTATCAATTAGCTTCGCAGCCAAAAGAAGGTTTTTCTTGATGTCGAGTTTCTTATTCTCAGTCTGTTTTGGTTTTAGTTGAACTGCAGAAGTCGAAACAAGAATCGAGCAAACAATACAAAGCGCAGCTGCAACTCCTAGAGTTTTTCCTACTGTATCGTTAGACATGTCTAAGCTCCCTTTTCTTGATGTGTGAGTTCACAACAAAATAGTCAATCAAAGGAGCAAAGCAGTTACCAAAAAGAATGGCGAGCATCACACCTTCCGGGAAAGCCGGGTTGATTACACGAACAAGAATCACCATGAAACCGATCAGGGCTCCATAATACCAATGACCTTTTTGTGTCATTGATGCACTCACAGGATCAGTGGCCATGAATACGGTACCGAAAGCAAAGCCTCCGATAACCAAATGCCACATTGGAGTGATCGAGAACATCGGATTGGTTTCAGATCCAATCATGTTAAGAATCCAAGCAAAGGCCATGGTCGAAACAAGCATTGAAAGCATGATTCTCCAAGAACCAATTCCGTTCCAAATAAGGAAGGCCGCTCCTAGTAAACAAGCAAGAGTTGAAGTTTCACCCATGGAACCAGGAATGAACCCAAGGAAAGCATCCATCCAAGTAAAATTTGCGGTCAAGGATTGCATCCCACCTGCAGCAGCTTGTCCAAGAGCAGTTGCACCTGAGAAACCATCAGCGGCAACCCAAACAAGATCTCCTGAAATCTCTGCAGGGTAAGCAAAAAATAGGAATGCTCTTGCTGTTAGAGCAGGGTTCAAAAAGTTTTTACCTGTTCCACCAAAAACTTCTTTACCAACAACAACTCCAAAACTAATTCCCACGGCCACTTGCCATAGAGGAATAGTTGGCGGGAGGATCAATGGAAAAAGAAGACCTGTAACAAGGAATCCCTCGTTGATCTCATGTCCACGAACGGTTGCGAAAATTGTTTCCCAAATTCCCCCGGCGATATTAGTCACCAAGAATATTGGGAAAAAATAAAGGAAACCAAGAATGAAGTTGCCTAGGATGTTTGAAGGATCAATTCCAAACCCCAAAGCGGCCATGATGGCTCCTCTCCAACCAGCAACTTCAGAAGCGCCCAGACCTTGAAGTCCAAGTTGAGCTTGAAGACCGGTGTTATACATGGCCATCAGAACACATGGCATGAGGGCCATTGCAACTGTGATCATGGTTCGTTTCAAATCGATTCCATCTCTAACGTGAACAGAACCTTTCGTTGTTTCACCAGGAGTGTATACGAAAGTGTCGATCATTTCGTAGATGGGATAAAACTTCTCAAGCTTTCCGCCTTTGACGAAATTGTGATGCTGAGAATCCAACACATCTCTTAAAAACTTCATTATCCTTCCTTCTCAATAATAGTCAGAGTTTCTCTAAGAACTGGACCGAAGTCCTTCTTACCGACACTGGCGAAAGTGCAAAGGGCCAAATCTTCCTCATCCAGCTCCAAACAACCAAGTTGTTGAGCGAGGTCAGTATCTTTAGTAATTAATGCTCTTAAAAGTTGAGTTGGAAGAACATCAAGTGGCATGACTTTTTCGTACATTCCAACTGGAACCATCGCACGACGTGAGCCATGCGTATCAGTACCAAGATCAAACTTCTTTCCAGCCGAGAGAGCTGAAAGATAGATTCTTTTCAATGAAAACTTATTAAGACCTGGTGAATGCCATCCAAGAAATTCTCTGTGATTTGTTTGTTCTTCAATCACAGAAATTCCATTGTGGTAATGACCAAGGTAACAGAAGACGTCGTCTTTGGTTCTTCCATTGAGGACAGAACCTGAAATCACTCTATTGTTTCCTTCACTCAGTTGTCCTTCAACTAATTGACAGATGCATGCACCGACTCGTGTTCTAATAAGTCTTGGGCTCTTCACTCTGGAACCTGCAAGTGAAACAACTCTCTCAGTAAATAGTTTTCCAGTTTCAACAAGTTTTCCAAGTGCAATCACATCTTGATAGCCGATATAGAAAACAGTTCTTTTGGAATTAACCGGGTGGAGAAAGTGAATATGTGTTCCAGCAAGTCCAGCAGGGTGTGGACCATCGAAATCGTGAGTCTCAACCTTGGCAACACTTGGAACAGGAACAGAAGCTCCGGCTTTTTGACAGACGTAAGTTTTACCCTCAGTCAAAAGAGACAGAGCATGAACACCAGCTTTAAAAGCTTCAGTATTCTCGTTTATAATTATTTTCGGATCTGCTGCAAGAGGATTGGTATCCATCGCTGTCACGAAAATGGCAGAAGGAGTAACTGAAAGTTCAGCAACCTTGGAAAAAGGTCTCTGTCTAAGAGAAGCCCACATTCCAGATTCGACCATCAAGGCCTTCATTGACTCAGCTGTGTAAGAATCAACGGTGTTGCCTTTGTGGTTTTCAAATGTCACATGGTCATCACCAGAAACTTCAATCACAACATTTTGAAAAACTCTTCGCTCACCTCGATTAACGGCCACAACTTTTCCTGAAGCTGGAGCTGTAAAAATGAGACCTTCATTTTTCTTGCAACTGAACAACGGTTGTCCGACTTTAACGGAATCTCCAACCTGAACTCTCATGGTTGGTTTCATCCCGACATAATCAGCACCGGTGACTGCTACTTTGGTTACACTTTTTGCATTTTCGATTGTTTGTTGGGGTCCCCCGACGAGAGGGAGATCCAGACCTTTCTTGATTCGAATCATCTTTAGGACCTGACTTGTTGATAAATGACTATTAAAACCCCTTCTTTATACTAGAAATTAGACCAATACGTCATTCACTTTCTATAATTTTTAAGGGGTTCCGCGTGACTCAACAAACGCTAGTCGACATCAAGCGCCACAACATTTTTTGAATTTTTTTCCGCTACCACAAGGACAAGGTTCGTTGCGCCCAACTTTCGGAACTTCCCTTGTGACGGGCTGATTGAAGACTTTCCCGTCGCGAAAAAACCACTCACCATCAATTTTTTCGAACGTTGAAAGTTCATGATGCTCATGATGACCAGCATCATTTTCAAAAGTCGCAATAAATTCCACTGTGCCCTTTTGATCTTTTTCTAATCCTGCTTCTACATTTTTTATTTGAAGTCCGAGCCATTTGGAATCTGCGGCCCACTGACGAACTTCATTCAGATCAAGATTTTGTCTGGATGAAGGATGATGAGTGTCGTGAATATATTCCACTTCTTGTTTGGTATAAGCAGTATAGCGAGATCGCATCAGGCTTTCAGCAGTGGGAGCTTTTTCTTTTCCAGAAATATAAATTCCACAACAACTCTCAAAATCACGACCCGAACCACATGGACACTGACTCATATACTCTCCTTAGAAGCGAAAGAGAAAATCACTGAAAGGTGAATCTTCATCTTTTTTGAAATGAAATTTTGACTCAAGTAAACGGCTTCCGACAACCGTAAAGTGAGGCGACAACATTTTGAGATATTTTGTTCGCCCTCTTCGAATGGCATTTTTGTCATGAAATTCGAGATCACTTACCTGATAACGTAACTCTCTATCTGTCGGAACAGAGAAATAAAGATACTTCACTGAGCGTGAAAGTATCGGAAGAACATATTTAATTTCTTCATCACTGAGATACTGAAAAACACTGGTGCAAATTCCAAGATCAAACCATTTCTCTGAAACCGAATTATCACGACACCACGAAACCAAATCAGTCTGAACCAATTTAAGTTTAGTTCCAGCAACTACGTTCAGTTTCTTTTTTGTTACTTTATTGAATGCATAATCACTAGGCTCGATACCTTGAACGCGATAAGGCTTGAACTCTTTCACAATAGCTTTAAAAAGCTCTCCAAGCCCAAATCCAAAATCAATCACACTCGAGACATCGGCCATTTCCAAATCCATCAAGGACTTTAAATAACGAGCATGAAGATGAGCATTGGCCATGCCATCCATCTCTTCCGGTTCTGAGTAATATTCTTCCCAGTATTTGTCATCAAAGCCCGAGGCTCCAGGTCCTCTTTGAAACTTAGGCGGCACTCATGACCTCCAGTTTTTTCTTGGTTCCATTGAATCCAGTCACTAAGCGAAACAAATTCAGACAAATCAAGGCTATCCAAAGCGGATACAAACTATTGTAAACCATGCTCAAAAGAGCAATCGGTAAAAAGACAGCAGCGACTCCAATCATCATCATCTTTTGAAGATATCCAAAAGATTCCAATCCGAAAAGAAGACCGTCATAAACAAAGGCAATGGCATTAGGAAGTTGAGAGAGCCAAATCAATGGCCAAAGTCCGCCCAAGACTAATATGACTTTGGGATCCTTAGTAAATATTCCGATGATGAAATCATCGAAGAAAAAATAGGCTACAGAAAAAATAATTCCAATCAATCCACCCATTTTAAGAAGTCTTTCGAAGATCTCTTTGGTTTTTTCTATATTCCCTTGAGAAACAAATCGAGCACCGAGAATATTTCCACTGATAGCGACTCCATCTGTGAAGAAACTTGCCAGTAGCCATACTTGCAACAAAACTTGATGAGCTGCGAGCTCGATCACACCTAATGATCCTGCAAATCGAGTTGCGATAAAAAAACATGCGGTTAAGAAAAAAGATCTGCCAAAAAGATGAATGGAATTTTTACCAAATGTGAACCACCCTTCTTTGGAAAACTGACTCCCAAAAAAGTGCTCTCTGATTTGGGCCCTTTGCATAAGAAAACCAAAAGCAAGAACAACACCGATGACGTTAGCGGCAACGGTTCCATAGGCCGCACCTTCAAGTCCAGTTTTTTGGACAAAGAGTAAATACCATGAAATGCCGATATTCGAGAATGTCGTCAAAGTCATCAAACCAAATCCCAACTGAACTCTTCCCAGACCTCTCAAGATAGATATCAACGTCAGATAAACCAAAGTGAATGGATGTCCAATCAAGCGAATCAAAAAGTAGGCTTCAATAAAAGCTTCGATTTCAGGTCTTCCCCCCGCCATTGCATACAATGGTTTTCTAACAAGAAAAATAAAACTTGCTGAAAGAAATCCTATTGTGAAGGCCAAAAACAAACTGATCTTCATCTTCTCTCCGAGAAGGGAATAATCTTTTTGACCAGCAGCTTTGGATACCGCTTGAGTTGAAGCGTGAACTAAAAAGTTGAACATCCACGTAAAGGCATTCAGGATTGTGGTCCCCACCGCTAAAGAGGCCAACCACTTGGTATCGATCTGACCAACTAGGGATGTATCAACCAGTCCCGCCAATGGCTCCAACAAAGAAGCCATGATCGACGGGATCGAGAAAAAAAGAAGATCCTTGTAACCGAAACTCTCGTTTAGATCATTATGGTTTTGTGATTGCAAGCGCCGCTGCTACTGCTGAAAGAACAACCATTGCGACCAACGTTCCTTTCTTGCCGGCTTCTGGAAATCTTTTACCAGCAACTGGAATGAGAACAGCTAGAAGCAACCAGATGACCATTTTCAATGTAACCCAAGTCGGGAAACCAGCACCATGGCTGACTCCAATTCTGGCCAGAAGTCCCATCCCGGCGACGAGAATTAAAAAGCTCACAACTCCGTTTCCAATCTTGACCATTTTGCTAGGAACCGTTGTCAGGTTCAAAACAGACAGAACAAGAAAAGAAAAAATCATGAATAAATGAAGAATTTTGTAGAATTCATAAGACATAGTGTCCCCTTTAACCAATTTTAACCACTTACTTAATTCGCCGGGCCATATTAAAATAAGATGATGGAAGAGTCATTGAAAAGTCGCTATAAAGTTTTTCGCGGCGCCTATAATTATCTTAGACACGGGAATATCTTTTCAGAGGAAACTTTTGAAGTTTTCAAAGAAAGAAAAGAAGGAACATATGCATTTGAATCTGAAATGCACAGCCGTGTTGCCACAGGACAACTTTTGACCATCAAAGTGACTTACAACGTCAACAAAGATTATATTCCGGTCTTTGTCTTGATAGAAAAATTTCTCGGTGAAGATATAACCAAGGAAATTTGGACATACGACTCCAGAAGAACCAAGTTGTATTACTCTTTTCTCGATAAAAATGGAGAAAAGACGGAAGTCGAACTCACAACCTCTCCTAAATTTCACATCGCGACACCGTGTACTTCTTCTTCCATGCTTTTTTTAAGATCCAAAAAGTTTGATTCCACTTCCAAAAACGTCTATTCCGTTTGGTCGAGCCGAAACAAGTGGATCTTTGAAGATGAACCAACTGTACAAAATATCTCTGTTCAAAAGATTTCTACAACTTTTGAAACACTCGTTGTCGATGATCAAAAATTGCAAGCGATGGAATATCGAATGACTGAAGATGTGGAAGAAGACACTTCAAAAAATAAAGAGCCTCTCATCCTTCCCTACATCAGAATCTTTCTTTCAAAACACGTCACGATCCCTTACATGGTAAGAGATGATGACGATGGTACTAAAATTCAAATTAAATATCTTAATGATCTTGAGTAGGATTACTCTCAATAAACTTACGAACTTCAACACAAGCTTCTTTTAATGGTGCACGCTCAAGCATATAAGGCTCCATCTGCTTCACCAGTTTTTCCATCGTTCGTCCTTTCCATTTTTTCACTCTGGAATCCACGATGATCACACCACCAAAATCTTTCTCGGTTCGAAGTAAGCGTCCAAGTTTTTGATGAAGGGCCCTGGTTCTGCCGGAGAGGTAATAATCGTTAAATTCATTCCCGAGATTGGCTTCGTAGAAATCTCTACGTCGCTGAATAACATAATCTTGTCGAAGATCTGGAATTTTATCGATGAAGACAAATTGCAAAGCTTCGCCAGGAATATCAATCCCCTCTCCAAAACTCTCCATTCCAACTAAAATTCCTTCACCACTTTGTTTGAAATCTTCAACTACATTATTTCCCATACCTTGGATGAAAACAGGTATTTTCCCTTCGAACTTATCCAATAAAATTTCACAGGCCCGTTCAAACCTCACCCGAGCAGAAAAAAGTAACAAACTTCTCCCACCAAGTTCACCAATGAGTTCCATTACTGGAGAAAGAACGGATTCAACAAAATTCTTGTCATATAAGGAGGGAGAATCATCACAAAGATAAACTTTGGTGTTCTTTTTATAATCGTATGCGGCTGGTAAATAGAATCCCTGCTTAAATCTTCTCTCAGGTTCCAAATAGAGGTAACCAGTGGCCCATTCAATTCCTTTTGTCCCTTGATCTCCAAGAGCATTCCCAAGAGTTGCCGAAGTGAACATTACCGAAGCCGAAGTCGCAAGCAATCCATCATGAAGTACCTGTCCGACATTAACAGGAGCAGCTTCCATCACAAAACCCTGCTTCTCATGAAACTTCATACTCCTGGCATAGTCTTCCTTACCTTGAAGACCGATATCCAATGCCGCGACGGTATCTTCAATTCCTCCTAGGAATTTTTCAAAACGCGTCCAGGCCATGGCCTGATGATCATCTTTCATTTCTTTGGATTCAAATCGACTACCAAACGGAATCAGATCGTTATAAAAACTTCCAAGGATATGAAAAATACTCTCGAGGTGATCGCGAATACTCTTTTCAGTCGTATCGTGAACGGCTTTGCGATCAAGCATAGGAGCTTCGTTCCAATATTTGTCTGTGTAGCGAGGTCTTCTTTTGAAGAATAACTCGACCTTATCAGGAAGCATCAACAAGTGATCTTGTAACATCTTTTGAGTTTGTAATGTTTTTTCACGCAACTGATTGATGATCTCAGTCGACTCCCCTTGATTCACTTCATGCTGTGCCAAGAGATAAAACAAAGACCCCATGCCTTGCATGTTGAGTAGACTTTTATTCAAGCCCTCGAGTCCTTCTTCAGAGACTTCATAAGTAAAGGCCGTCGTGGTCTCTCCTTCAATTTTGTGAGCTTCGTCGACGATTACGTATTCAGGTCTTGGAAATCCTCTGGGCCAAGAAAACATCAATGCGTGATTTCCGACAATCACATCAGCTTCGCGAGCTTCTCGAAGCCCTCGCAAGTAAGAACAATCACCTTTGAATGGACAATTACTTCCTGTACAAGAACGGTAATCAACCGCCAATCCTTGTTCTCTTTTTCTGAAATTTTGAAGTTTCATTTTGAAAACGTAAGGTATATCTCCTCTCGTAATGAGGTCACTACTTCCTGAAGTTGAGTTGTGATAAAAAAGTAGATCAAAAAAAAGATCAGAAAACTTATCTTCAAATTCTCGACTATTACTGAAGAGATCTTCCTCTTCTGTTTCATTTCTAAAAAGTAATTCACAGTAATGATTATTGGAGCCTATCAGTTGTTTGATATTGAGTTCTTTTTCATCAAGTCCCAAAAGTTTTCGAACTTGAGGAACATCTTTTGTCATGGCCTGATGCTGGAGGGCCTTGGTTCCGGTAGCCACGAGAACTTGCTTCTTTTCTTGTCTAGCAAAAAGTGCTGCTGGAATCAAATACCCCAGGGTTTTACCTGTCCCTGTTGGAGCTTGAACCATAGCGTGGACATGATTTTTGAAAGACTGTCCTACTCTGAGACTCAATTCTTCCTGACTCTCGCGATAACGATAGCCCGGAAATTTCTCTTTTATAATTTCTTCATTCCTAAAAATGGCCTTGATATTTTCACCACTGAAATTCAAATCAAATGATTTTTCAAGTCCATCAATTTTCTCTTCCAATGCCGCTTGTTCTTTCTCATAAAGTTCTCGCATGATATCTTCAGCAGCAAAATCTATTTGTTCAGCAATTGATAAGAGGTCCTGAATACTTTGGCGATAGAACTTGGCATACCACCAATCATCAAGATTATATTTGGAAAGAAGTGAATCTACGGTTTGATCGAATTCAGGATCATCTTTGGCCTTTAATGTTCCAATGATCATTACCTTCAAAAGATCTAAAGAATCTTGAAGTCCGCGGTGGGCTTCATGTGCGGCCAGATCAAATTCAACAATAAATGACTCGAGATTCAGTGTACTTCGACCTGGAAAAAGCATGGACAGATAATAGAGACTGTCCTCATATGTTTCTCGACCTTCACCATCGTCGATTTCATCAAAGGTATTTTCTAAAAAAGATCTTTCAAAATCAGCGTTATGTGCAATCAGTGAATGCCCAAATAGTTCCTGAACTTCAGTCTTGACCTCATTCCAGACAGGTGCTTTTTTTAGAGCAGAAGATTTAATCCCTGTAAGTTTCTGAATAAAGTTTGAAATGGGATATTCTGTTCGAACCAAAGATGTGTATTGATGAACAAGCTCTGTTCCTTCAAATTGTACAAACCCTACGTCGATGATTTCATCTTTTGACGCATCTATACCAGTGGTTTCAATATCTATGACGGCCCAGCGCCCAAGAGAGTTGTTCATTCGATTCCATTCTTGCACAGATGAGTGCTTTATTCTATTCTAGCGACCTTGTTTACGAGGAAATAATAATGAGCTCACAGGTCATCTTTCAAATACAAAGTACTTTGATTCTTATCCTTATATATATCGGACTTTATTACCGTCAATTCCCGTCTCGTCACGTGAAGATTATGGCGAGCGCTATTACTTGGGATATCCTTCTTGTCCTTCAAATTGAATTGACTCGTGGAGCAATTGGTAAGGCCTCCAAGGCCATGACCAATCCTATGCTCTTGAATTTTCATGTAACCATAGCTGTTACCACTATTCTCCTCTACTTCGCCTTGATCTACACAGGTAGAAAAATGTTGGCCAAGAACTACGAAGTGCAGAAACTTCATAAATTCCTAGGTATGACTGCAGTAATATTAAGGACAGCAACCTACATCACCAGCTATCTGGTGGTTTCTCACTGAGGGACAAATGGTCGAATTTCAACAAGTAGCCGATCTAATTAAATCAAATATGGCCGATGCTGACGTCAGAATTACTGATCTGACGGGAACGATGGACCACCTCGGCATAACAGTGATTAGTGATGAATTTGACGGTAAAGCGCTGCTTGATCAGCACCAGATGATCATGGATATCCTCAGAGAAAAACTCAAAGAAGAAATTCACGCAGTCCAAATAAAAACCATGACTTTTGAGAAGGCCCGTAAAAAAGGTCTTGTGGAGTAATTATGAGCGACGGAAAAAACCCATTTAACATTCTTGGAAGTGAAAAAGTTCCTGTTCAAGGTGGCACACCAGTTCAGGAATCAAATAAAAATGCTGATCTCAACGAAAG
>SBGE01000263.1 GCA_006226755.1 Deltaproteobacteria bacterium
AGCCAATGAGACTTTCTCGAATGAAGAGTCCTGAAAATAAAAGTATGAGTGCTTTATTATTTTTATTCTTTAGATGTAAATGAACAGCATAGAGAAGGATGGCACTCTCTGGGATGTTTCCCAGTGTCATTGTGGACTGAGTAAAGAACAAAGCATTTGTCATTATCCCAATTATGACAAAGATTAGTCCACCTAGATTCTTTATGAAATGTTCTCCTACCTTCCATGTTGAAAAGAGAAAAAATGCTGAGAAAGAGAGGTAGATCAACCGGATGGCCGGTATGAAGGGAAGACCACTTTTGTAAACGAGAAATGAAAGGAAAGGAAGAGCTTGGGGGTGGCCTGAGAAAGAAATATAGTTTGGATGAAAAGGAATGAAGCTTGAAAGTGATGTATGCTCAAAATTCCTTAAAATGTAGATGAGTTCATCTCCAAAAAAAGGATCGCATAACCATTTGAATCTGAGGGCAACAAGCATGACAAAAAATAAGATAAAAATGTAGAGATTTTTGTATTTTTGAAAGTTCAAGGTCATGCCTTTGTGACCTCATCAAGAATATGCTTGATCCAATGAGCAGGTAAAATGTCGTTGAGCGTTTGATCTCTATTTTGATCGAATATTTGGTTGATTCTTAGAAATTCTTTGATGTCTCTAGGATTGTTTTCAATATCTAGAAGAGAAATCACTTCTCGAAGCTGCTCGCTCAATTCTTTTGGATTATCGACCAGTTTTAAAATGTCTTTACTCTCTGACAGCAGGAGTAGTTTGATTTCATTTTTAATTTTTTGAGGGAGGCTGCTGATAGAAAATGCTTTAGGGGAATTCACAAAATTCAGGTCGATCAAATGACTGATGTTTTCAAACTGAGACAAAAAAAGAGCAAGTGATTTTATCTCCGTGACATTTAGTATTTGTATTGCAGGATTTAAAATTACTGTGACATTCGAGTTATCTTTTGCAAGCCTATTGAGCTCATTAAAATTCGATACGATGGTTTCCCATTTGCCTGGGAAACGTATGTGTTCGAATTCTTTTTCGGTGGCATCAATTGAAAGATAGAGCCTGACCTCTTTGAAATGTTTGAGCTTCGAAAATAGATCTTCAGAGAAAATTGTAAAATTTGTGTTGAAGCGTAAGATAATTTTTTTTGCGAGATCCATCTCAATCAATGCGTCTATATAATCCCACATCTCTTTATTGAGAAAAGGTTCTCCGCCAGTGAAATGGAGTAATTTGAGATCTTTTGAGTTTGCTGATAGTTCTTGGAAAAAATTATTCTTTTTGTACCAATCAAACTCCGAGTTTTCAGATTGTCTGAGTGAACCAGGATAGATTTGTTCAAATTCATTTTTTAACAATGAGGAGGCGTAAGGGTTGCACATCCGGCACTTGAGGTTACAGATATTCCCAAGTTTGACATCCATATACTCAATTTTATCGACATTTTCACGAGATAGGATTCTATTTGTGGTTTCTTCAAACTCTTTCAGGTTGTCTTGTCTGAAGCTTGTCTGACCAATTTCTTCCTTACGTTGACAAAATGAGCACTCAGTTGGGAAACGGCCGTTGTTAAATTCGTTTCTGGCCTCGACTAGTCTTTTATTGAAGTTTTCTAGAGCTTGACCAATTTGAAATTCATTACTGAATATGTCGGATTGAGACTCATCAAATTTGGAATAATTCGCCAGACAACAAAATACTCTATTCCCAAAATTATCCCATGCTTGATGGTTATACAGGAGCGTACAGATCAGTTTTTCATTGTTGTTTGACATGGAATTATTTTACATCAAGTAGTGCTATTTTTCTCTTATGATAGTCTTTGAATATGAAAAATCTAGTGATTCTAATACCAGGTAATCCAAGTGTTCCAGGCATCTATGACCCATTTATTCAGCAAGTTGTGCAGGAGTTGAAGGTCGAAGGGGAAAAGAAATGGGAGATCCTGCCACATCTCGGTCAATGTAATACCAGAAGGGTACGTTACAAGAAAGTTACCCTCCATGATGTCATTGATGATCATAAAAGAAAAATTAATGAATTGATTGTGAAACATAAAGCCGACAAAGTTTTTCTCATGGGTCATTCTCTTGGAAGTGCTGTCACAATAACCTTATTTGAAGAATTCAATACGAAAATTGATCACTTTGTCATACTTTGTCCATTTGTTGGGCCTAGCAAGAAAAACATACCGTTTCTTCATCTTTTTAAAAACCCGGTTTCAAGGATGGGAATGAAAAACCTTTCTCATGCCATTTTGTTAAATGACAAAATATCCCAACATTTTTTTGAAACTTGGCTTGGAACTAATCCTCATAACGAACACATCGCTAAAGAAATCAAGAAGCCATATTATATCGATCATTTTTTCAAGTTAGTTTCCAGCTATTTTGATTCTTTTGAGGCCTTGAATGTCAGGGAGAGAATGAAAGAAATCGATGGCAAAAAGACTTTGTTTGTATTCGCCCCTGATGACTTTTGGGTACCTCAAGAAACATTAGATTTGTTACCTAATCATTCTACTTACCATGTCTGCGAAAGTATCAGTCATGATTTTTGTTTGAGTGAAGCTCAATACAAAGAAGTAGCGAGAGTGATTGGACGCCATTTTTGAAAGAGGGGAGCGAACTCCCCTCAAAAGAAAACTACCTACAGTAGTGATTTACTCTCAAAGTTCTTTCCACGACATTTTTGAATGTCAGGTATGGAAACTCAGGAAACGCCAAAGTAAGAGTTTTCCTTTCCTTTGTGGTGCATCTCCAACCTTTGTCCATTTTGTCGTCATCATCTCTCTCTCTGATGACAATGATACGTGTGTCGAGATTGACATCCACAGAACTCGAACCGCGTCCTAGTGATTGTTCAAAGTCTTCTTTTACTGAATCACAGTCGTCTGACATCGGAAGATTACCTCTCAAATATCCAGTACCGACTCTACCAAATGACTCCAGCCCATAGACCTTGATTTTAAGGTTACCAAAGAGAGTACATTTAGCCTGCTTTAGAGTGACCTCTTCAGCAAAGAGATTGGCAGACAACAATAGAGCAAACATCAAAACAATTTTTTTCATCTTTTCTCCTTCATGAGACGTGGTTTGTTCAGGTGATTTTTTAGCAGGAAAAAGTATGAAAAATTGTTTCGCTAAGAGATTTACAAAAAGTTTATTTCACTAATTGCGAAGGATGTTTCTAATGTTCTGGAATGATTCAAAAATTGAGTATGGGACTGAACCTGCGGTTAAGCGACTTAACCGCAGATTAAATTAGATTCTGTTTTCTTGTTGCCACTGAATAATAGGAGTGAAAATCGTATCAATCTTCTCACCGTGGTAAGGAATCCTATTGAGATCACCTGTTCTTATCTCAAGATCTGATGTCACGAAAATGATATCTGTGTGCTCATCAAATGTTCTATAGTTTCGAATAAATGCTGTTTCTTCCATGGCATTTTCAAGATTAAGTAGAACGCAATAGATGCTTGCGCTTCCTTTTTTGATTGGAATTCTAGGAGCATAAAAAGCGAGTTCATCTATTTTGTTTTTAAGAACCTCTTCTCTCGATTCCTTGTCATCAGGAAGTTCACTATTGGTCAAAGCATGAAAAATAATCTCAATCCCAAATCTCTCTTGGTCACTTGGATTGATTGCTAAAAGTGCCAAGGCCTGATCTGGAGCAGTCATCATATATTTTTTTGTGACTTGGTCGAATAGAGGGGCGAATAGCACTTCTTCACACAAGAAAACTCCACCATCAAGACGGTCAGTCTCAAAAAGGATTGGGTTTACTTTTATACTTTGAGGCTTGTTACTGTTTTTAAGGACTTTAATCAGGTCACCCAGCATGAAAGTCGTTAGGTGATAATCAGGGTGAATCAGCGATTCAAAAGTTCCTGAAAGAATTTCATTGGCACTGTGTGGACGCATGATTCTTTTCAATAAAAGAGCGTCTGTGAAGATCATATAGGATTCAGTATCTGCACTGTTCTCTCTAAGCTTTTTTGGAGAGCCATTCCCATCCACCAATACAGAAACAAGTGAATAATAATTCAACTTTTTCATGAAAGGTTTGTAACCGGGAAAAGTATCACAAAGAATTTCTTTCTTTAAAACTTGCCAGTTTTTGAGCCCATCAATTTCTTGTTGAAACGAGTGAATCATACTTTCCTCCTAGAGTGTGGAGGATTTTTACCATAAGCATTAAAAATTGGGAAATTTGGATCTACTTTTTCTTTTTGTTCGCCGCTTCATTGATTTGGGCCTCATATTTGGCGATTTCTTCTGGAGACAGGCCTCCACGATCCATTTTCTTGAAGCTTTCACGGGATTTCTTCATTTCTTCGCAGTTGTGAACACCACCATCAAGCTCATGGGGTACGTTTTTACGTCCGTCTTTCATCCAGAAAATCTCTTGTCCACAAAACTTACACTTTGCTGCCATCTGTTATAACTCCTTCAAGGTTCTCTCCATTATAGAGAGGCGGAACCACTTCGCAAGAGGGAAGTCTTGGCAGGCCTAAATATTTGGGCCAAAGTTGTTTCATCGACCTAATGGAGTGACTATGAAGACAATCTTTGGCCTGTTGATGAGTATTTATCTCGTGGCCTGTGCCGGAACATCTGCAACGAAGACATCCTCTTATCCTGATCAATGGTGGGCACCTGTTGATGCCAAGACGGCCAAATGGTGGGAAATCCTTCCTCAGTCTGCCAAGCGTGAGAACAATGAAGTCATCCTTAGTAAGCGAAATGAACTTGGAATCCTATCCAATTTTGCCCATACCCCATTTACTTTCGAAGGGAAAAAATATGAAAGCGTTGAGGGTGTATGGCAAGCGATGAAGTTTCCAGAAGGTGAAAGTGACCAACGACTTAAAAAAGGTCTCAATTGGAAATATAAAAGAGATGATGTCGCTCAAATGACGGCATTTGAGGCCAAGGATGCTGGTGGGATTGGTTCTAAGAATATGAAAAAACTTGGAATCAATTATGTAACTTGGAATGGCAAGAAGATGACTTACCGAACTTCAGAAAAGGGCGATCATTATCAATTGATTCGAAGTTTGATGAAAGCGAAGCTTGAACAAAATCCTGAAGTGAAGCGAATTCTAATGGCGACAGGAGATCTCAAACTTCTTCCTGACCATAAGGTCAAGCCGGAAGATCCTCCGGCCTGGCGGTATTTTGATATCTGGATGGAACTTCGTGAAGAGCTTAAACACTCAGGCGATCAAAAATAGGTTGGAGATCTTCCTCCACCAAAGTTTCTTGATCGAGAAGTTTTTCTGCAGATTCAAGAAGAAGGTCCTTGTTGGTATTCAATAGATTGTAGGCGTACTCAAAGGCATTTGAAGTAATTCCTTTGACTGCGATATCTATTTCTCTTGCTGTTTCTTCACTGAATGTTCGAGGCGAATAGCTTGGACCACCCAAGAAATAGTTGGATTCCTTGTCATAGGTGACTGGACCAAGAGCATCGTTCATTCCATATTTCATGACCATTGAACGAGCGATATCAGTTGCTCGGTTAAGATCGTCCGAGGCTCCGGTTGAGAGATGTTCAAAGATAAGTTTTTCAGCAGCTCGTCCACCCATCAGAACCGCCATTTTATTTTCTAGTTCTTCTTTTTTCATCAAAAAGCGATCCTCTGTTGGTCTTTGAATGGTGTATCCCAAAGCACCGATACCTCTTGGAATAATCGAAACTTTGTGAACAGGGTCACATCCCTTTAAAGAAGCAGCAACAAGAGCGTGACCCATCTCATGGTGAGCAACGACTTTTCTTTCGAACTCATTGAGAAGTCGATTCTTTCTCTCTAGTCCAGCTATGATTCTTTCAACGGCAACATTAAAATCGTCATCTTCAACTGCATCGCCATTTCTTCTAGTGGCCACCAGTGCTGCTTCATTGACCAAGTTGGCGAGATCGGCACCTGTAAAACCAGCGGTAATCGCTGCAACTTTTTCAAGATCTGTTTTCTCAGAGAGAGTAATTTTTTTTACATGAACATTGAGGATTTGTAGTCGTCCAATTTTATCAGGGCGATCAACCAACACTTGTCGGTCAAAACGACCGGCACGAAGGAGTGCTTGATCGAGAACTTCAGGTCGGTTTGTAGCACCCAGAAGAACAATCCCTTCTTTGGAATCAAAGCCATCGAGTTCAGTTAAAAGTTGATTAAGAGTTTGCTCTTTCTCGTCATGACCGCCACTCATAGGGCCAACACCTCTGGCCCGTCCTAAGGCATCGAGCTCGTCGATAAAGATGATACATGGTGCTTGTTTTCTAGCTTGTTCAAACAAATCACGAACTCGGGCAGCGCCGACTCCGACAAACATTTCGACAAATTCAGATCCACTAATGGAAAAGAAGGGAACTGCCGCTTCGCCGGCAACAGCTTTTGCCAAAAGAGTTTTCCCAGTCCCTGGAGGTCCAACCAAAAGAACACCTTTTGGCATTCGCCCACCCAGTTTGGAGTAGCGTTCTTGATTCTTTAAAAACTCAATGATTTCTTTTAACTCTTGCTTGGCCTCATCGACACCGGCAACATCCTTGAAAGTTGTTTTGGTATCTGTCTCGACATAAATCTTGGCCTTACTTTTTCCAACAGACATAAAGCCGCCACCCATGTTTTTTCCCATGCGTTTGAGGAGGAAAACCCAAAGGCCGAAAAAGATGAAAACAGGAAGAATCCAAGAAAGAAGATCTCTGAAAAAAGTATTCTCAATCATTTGGGTATATTTGACGTCGTATTTCGAGAGTTGTTCTACCAGATCTGAGTCGACTCTATTGGTAATGAAGTTGGCCTTATTTTCACCCGGCTTGAGTAGCGTTCCGCGAATGTTCTTTTCGCCAATCATGACTTCTTTTATGTTGTTTTCTTTCAAGTGTTTCTGAAAGTCCGAGTAGGGAATTCTGGCAGTGGTGCTGGTGGCCTGCCAGATATCCTGTATGAGAAGCACGGCCATCATGGCGATAAAGAAATAAGCTGTATTGAATTTGGTTTTTCCGGATAGATTTTTCATAGGGGGAAGTTAGCAGAATTAGGAGCAAAAAACCATTATTATCCCTGTGCAGCATAGACAGCTTTCAGTGACAAAATGAGTGGATTTGATTAATCTAAGCCGCATAAAAGGGGATTACTATGTTGGATATCAAATTCATTAGAGAAAATGCTGATGCTGTACGTAAAGCGATTGAAGTCAAAAGAGAAGGTCTCGACTTGGATACGCTTTTAGCGGTTGATAAAGAAGTTGTCGCTCTAAGAAACCAGATGCAAGAACTTCAGACTGAGAGGAACACGACCTCCAAGCAAATCCCTAAAGCTTCCAATGAAGAACGTCCGGCCTTGATCGCAAAAGGCAAAGAGATCGGTTCTAAAATGGATGAGATCAAGCCAAAGCTGGCTGAGGCCGAAAATAAGTTCAACGACCTTATGCTTTTAGTACCAAACATTCCTGATCCATCTGTTCCTGTTGGAACTGATGAGAACGATAACGTGGAAGTCAAAAAGGGCGGGAAGCTTCCTGAATTTTCTTTTGAGCCAAAAGATCATGTTGATATTCTCGAAGCGAACGGTTGGGCTGAATTTGAAAGAATCGCTCACGTATGTGGATCGAGATCTTACTCTCTTAGAAACGAAGCTTTGATGCTTGAGATGTCCATGCATAGATATGCCATGGATGTTTTGATGGAAAAGGGATTTACTCTTACTTCAGCTCCTGCGTTTGCCAGAGAAGCTGCATTGGTTGGAACGGGTCACTTTCCTGTTGGCAAGGATCAAGTCTATTACATGCAAGATGATGAGCTTTACCTTTCAGGAACGGCCGAAGTTCAACTTAACTCCCTTCATACAGGTGAGTTGATGAGTGAAGATCAACTTCCTATTCTTTATGCGGGTTACTCCCCATGTTTTAGAAGAGAAGCAGGAAGTTATGGGCGAGATGTAAGAGGGCTTATCCGTGTTCACCAATTCTTGAAAACTGAGCAATATATTATTTGTAAGAACGATCCTGAAGAATCACTTAAGTGGCATAAAAAGCTTCTTGATACTTCTCTTGAAATTGTAGAAGCCTTTGAACTTCCATACCGAGTAATCGAATGTTGTACAGGCGATATGGGGAGTGGAAAAGTCAAAATGTACGATGTGGAATGTTGGGTTCCAAGTGAACAGAAATACAGGGAGACACACTCTTGTTCAGCCTTACATGATTGGCAAGCCAGACGTTCGAATTTAAGATATCGCGACAAGGATCAGAAGGTACAATTCTGTCACACTTTGAACAATACTGCTGTGGCCACTCCTCGTATTCTGGTTCCATTTCTTGAATGTCATCAAAGAGAAGATGGCACCGTTTATATCCCTGAAGCTCTTAGAACTTATATGGGTGGACGAGAGTTTATTGGAGGAAAAAAATAATGAAGCGAATTTTTTTCGCCCTTTCATTGTTCCTAGGAGTTGCACAAGCCAACTCTGTATTTGATGCGAAATTTGGTGGGACACTTCATCTCGATAAGAAGTTTAAAACATCCTATAAAGAAGTAGGGATGTTGACGATTGAGGCTTCATCTCTTGATGGAAATAAAGTTATCGCCAGAACAAGTTATAAGAATCCCATTTTTCCACAGGCCTTTGTTCTTACCCCAAAGCATTCATTGCCACCGGGGATGCCATTGAAAAGGCCTTTTGTTTTAAAAGCGTCTCTTAAAGTGAATGATCAGATTTATTCTGGTTCATTATCCACCAAGGAATTGGATGGAAAAGGAAGATATGATGTCAATCTCACGCTTAATCAAGAGCAGCCTGCTCCTTAGTCTTTTTACTTCAGTCAGTTTTGCCGCCATCGAAGGTGCTAAACTGCCAGACGGTTTCAAACTTGAACTTTATGCCAGTGTTGATGGTGCCAGATCTCTAGCATTGGCACCTGATGGAACATTGTTTGTCGGAAACAGAGGTGGGGATAGTGTTTATGCTGTCCTCGACACAAATAAAGACTTTAAAGCAGATAAAGTCATTAAGCTTGTATCCGGACTTCGCATGCCTAATGGAGTGGCCTTCAGAGAAGGAAAACTTTATGTGGCCACAGTCAGTGAAATCTTGGTTTTTGAAAATATCCTTGGAAATCTTAAAGAAAATGCTCCTTATAAAAAGTTGAGTGTGAAATTTCCTGAAGATGGACATCATGGATGGAAATATATTGCATTTTCACCTGAGGGCAATCTCGTGGTTCCAGTGGGGGCTCCTTGTAATGTTTGTGATGCTGGCGAAAATTATTCTGGTATTTTTTCGGTAGATTTAAAAACAAGCAAAGTTACAAAAATTGCTAGTGGTGTTCGTAATACAGTTGGATTTGATTGGCATCCTACTACTGGAAAACTTTGGTTTACTGAGAACGGACGAGACATGATGGGAGATGATATCCCAGAAGAAGAAATCAATGTCCTTTTGAAAGATGGTCAACACTTTGGCTATCCTTATTGCCATGCCGGTATGCTTAAAGATCCAAAATTTGGTGAGGGTGTTGACTGTGCTAAGTATACTCAACCGGCCTGGAAACTTCCTGCCCATAGAGCTCCTTTGGGAATGGAATTTTATAAAGGCAAGATGTTCCCTGAGAAGTATAGAAAAGGGGCGTTTATTGCTGAACATGGCAGTTGGAATCGTTCAACTCCTGATGGTTATCGCATCACTTTTGTTACAGTGGATGGTAATAAGGCCACAGATAGTTTTGAATTTCTTGGTGGCCTTCTCGAAGGAAGAAGAAGAAAGGCACGCCCTGTAGACTTTGAAACATTGAGTGATGGTTCACTACTTTTTTCTTGTGACTATAACGGAAAAATCTATCGTATTACTTACAAAGGTTCTGGTCAGTAAGAACTGCTGTGTAGCTTTTTTGTCTTTCCATATTTTTTACAACTCCCTGTTTGGTAATAAACTGAATAGGGAGAGTTCTCCTTGAAAGTCCATTTTTTGTTTCGTGAACTTCAAAGTGTAGGTGAGCTCCGTCACACCAACCTGTACATCCACTGTATCCAATATGTTGACCGGCCAGAATTTTTTGACCTGTTTTGACAAGGACCCCACGAAATTTCAGATGAGCATAGTAGCCGATCGTTTTATCTGAGTGTTCAACTTTAATATAGTTCGCCTTTTCCAAATAGCTCTTATCTTTTCCTGAGTGATTACTGTCATCTTTAATCGAGATAACTGTACCTGATCTCGCCGCATGAATGGCAGTGCCTTCTTTCATCTCAAAGTCGACTCCGTATTCTAACGGTGCTTTATGGGAATATTTTCCAAAATAACCTTGGAGAGTTCG
>SBGE01000062.1 GCA_006226755.1 Deltaproteobacteria bacterium
CCCTAACTATTTCTCTTACTTTCAATTCGCTAAAATCCACTTTCTCAGACAACTCAAATATGTAGTCATCTTCACTTTCTGATTTCCATTTAAACGTTAGCGAATCTTTAACAAGTTTATGCCCATGAACAGGAGAGATAAGTACAACTTGTCCACGGGATTCTTCTTTTTTAACAGGTCTTGGCACATCCTCAACGATCATCTTTGCCAAATCACTAAACGGACTCTCTCTATCCCAATAATCGATGATTGAAACTCTAAACCAATATGTCCCAGCATCTGGATTTTCAAATTGGTAGACAGTTTCTGAAGTAACTCCAGTTTTTAGAAGACGCTCCCCTCTTTCATCAGCATAGATTTCAATTTTATAGGACTTGGCATCTTCGTTATCCGGCATGGGGATTTCGACAAATCGACTTTGGGCAAATGCAGAAGATAAAAAAGTGTTGATTATCCTCTCATGAAATGATGATGACTTCTCTTTGATTTTTAGCCTGATCTCCTCTTCAAGAACTGGTTTTGTAGGAGGAGGTGTCGGTTTCACAATGACTTTTACAGGACGCTGAAAAATGACATTCCCATCAGCATCAATCTTTTTTGCTCTCCAAAAGAAGACTCCCGTTTTAGGAAACGAAACCTTGGTCTGATTTGAGGCGACTGATTTTGTAATTAGGACTTTTTCGAAATTAGGTATTTCACTTAACTCAAATTTATATTTCTGGGTCTCTTCCCCATCCCAATTAAATTCAACTTGCTGATCAGGTTTTCGAAGTTCAATTCGTACACCACCTTCTGATTCTGACCATTCTGGGAACTCTGTTTGAACCAGTTCTTCGTTTTCCAAAACAGGTTCAACAGTAGGAATTAGAGTTGGAGTCACTTTAACAGTGATGATCTTTTGCTCAGTAATAGCACTTGGACTCAACTCGACTTTCTGGTTCTCTTTTGCCTGAACAGCCCCTGTCTCATTTGAAATTTGAGCACTTCCCTTGACCACCAGGACTTCACTCGATTGATTGGTTCTGGTCAATTGTACAGTTGCCTCTTCACTTTCAAGTTTATATTGGCGGTTTTGAATATTGACCAATAAAGGACCTGATTTTTTGGAAATTCTTGCAAATATAACTCCATCAGTCAGATCTAGATTGATGGCCCCTTTCTCCATTTGAATTTTGAAAAGAGTTTTCTCTGCAACTTCAATAGCAGCACCAGAAAGAAACTCCACGTCCGCTGTTGAATTTTCAAAAGTAAAAACCTGATCGTTTGTATACAAGGGCTCACTTTCATAAGCATCACCCCAACCAAGGTCCAAAGCCGACTTTTTCTTTACAGTATTGTTACTTTTCCTTACAACAGCGAGAGGATTTCCTCTGTCACCAAAGTCATTTTGAAATTTTGTCTGGGTCAAAAACCAAAAACCGACCAACATCATGGCAACACCGGTGATCAGAATCGAGTTATCGAAAGTTTTAGCGTTCATTGAGGTAACAAATCTTCCCAAAAGGCCTGTAATTTCTTAACATTATAACAGAATTGTTGAAGATCAGATATCCAACGGAGTGGATTACTTGAGCCAAAAACTCGGAATACCATTGAAAGTGAAAGTCATTTCACTTGTCTCTATCATACTCGGAAGTGCTCTGGTCTTCTTCACCACTTTTTCAGTAGATCTTTTCAAAAAAGATAAAGCTGCCTACATCTACGAAACAAGTTTAGTTACTAGTGAATCGATTCAGAATCGACTTGATCAATTTTTTACCAGAAGAATTAAAGACTTTCTTCTTATCTCTAAAATTATTGAAACTGGGAACTCAAAGGCCATATCAAAACAAATTTTTCTTGAACACGAGGATTCTCTTTATTTAAAGTCTGATAAGTTCACCGTAGAGAACAAAGAAAATCTGGAAAAAGAAAAGATTACTGTCTCAAAACTTGAAAGTGAAACGACAACACTACTGACTTCTACTCATTCTGGTATAGAACTTCATTTACAAGAATTCGATGGAAAAAAAGTCTTGATGCTTCAACTCCTTGATAAAGGTATTCGTTATTGGTTTCTAAGCAATCCTCTCCTCTTACCTCTTGAAGAAAACAAGATTTACTTCTCTTTTGTTTACTCAAAGGTCCAAAATGCTGTTTTCCCGAACTCCGGTGATATAGAAAGCTTGAGTCCAATCAATCAACTGATCGAATCCAACCCTGTTTCAAAGTCCGTAAAAGAAGTTCAACTCGACAATAAGAGCTACCTTCTCGCTTGGTCAAAATTACGTTCGCTCGACCTGATGGTTCTATCCTTGATTCAAGAAGATAAAGCATTCAAAGCCGCAACTTTTCTTACCCAGAAATCGCTTTATTTCGGTTTGGGAATAATGGGTCTCGGGCTGGTTCTCGCTGTTCTCTTTTCCAGAACACTTACTAGACCTTTGGAAGTTTTATACAAAGGCACCCAAAAAATTGCAGCTGGAGATTTCACAGGAAAAGTTGATGTCAACTCTTCAGATGAAATTGGAAGTCTTTCTGAATCATTCAATTACATGTCTTCAGAAATTCTTCGCTATATGGAAGAGATGAAGGAAAAAGCAAGACTCGAAAACGAACTCGCCGTCGCGAAACTTGTTCAGGACAGCTTTTTTCCTCCAATGGAACAAGAATTCCCTCATCTTAAGATTGCTTCTTTCTACACCCCTGCAAGTGAATGTGGAGGCGATTGGTTTGGAATCCACAAAACTTCTGATAGGACTTATATATTAATTGCTGATGCCACAGGACATGGAGTTCCTGCTGCTTTTTTGACCGCAACGATTTCTGCGACTTTCAATTCTTTGATGGAAGATTCAAATGCTCTCCAAGAGATTGGAAGTGATACGGGAAAACTCCTGTCTCGAATTAACAAAATCATCTGCAAAATGCAGACAAATCTTTATCTCACCGCCATCGCTCTAATTGTTGACAATAACAACAAGCAAATGAATTACACCAATGCTTCCCACATGGACCCATTTCTCATTCACTCCAAGAACGGAGAATATGACAAGTCAGACTTGATTCCCCTTCTCGACGGAAAAGGTCCAAGGCTGGGACATAAAGACGACAGTGATTTTCCAATAGCTACAGTTGAATTGAAAACTGGTGATACATTGGTGATGATGACCGATGGAATTCTAGAAAGTATGGATGCCGAAGCTAAGCAGTATGGTCAACGAAAATTTATCAAAAGCCTATGTACTCATCTCACAAAAGAACCTGTGCAATTAAGAGATGGAGTTATAAACGATCTTAAAGATTTCTGTGGCGAAGTACCTTTTGATGACGACGTCACATTGATGGTAATGAGGAGTTGATGAAGATCTATATCAATGCTCCTGAATTTAGTGACATAAATCTAAAACGAGGTCAGTTTGTAAATACTCCTGAAGAAGCTGACTATCGAATTTATGATCACTCCACTTGGGATCTGGCTAAAAATCCAGACAAAGACATTCTCCTTTCATCAGTAGATGATGAGATTAATATTCTTGAACATCTCAATAAAGTTCATAGCCATCACCTGATTGGTAAGAGCTCGAATATTGCTACTGAAGTGGAAAGAACCCTATCCATTCTCGATCAAGGCGATCATTGGGATCCTTCCAAAGGTTTCCCTTCCCCAATTAGTAGTCATGAAGTTCTTTTGTCTTCTAGTAAGGAAATAAAAAACTCAATAGATGAAGTTCTTTCGAACTTTGATTTTAGTGACCAGTTCAACGAGCAAAAAGATATCATTCGTCTACTCGCCAATGAATTGCTGGTAAATGCTTTCTACCATCAACTTGGAGAAGACCAGGACCGCTCAAGCGAGATCATTCTAGAAACACCAGTACCTCTCCAGCTTGCCAGAAATGAAAGTTCCGTACTTCTAAGGGTGGAAGATACTAATGGTGGTTTCCCTTATGAAAAGATGTTAGCCAGTTTATCGAGAGGCTTTAGAGATAAGACTCCCCGTCAAGATACAGAGGGTGCCGGTCTTGGACTCTATTTCGTTTTCAAAATGACAAATCAATTGATTTTAAATCTGAAGGAGAATGGCACAGAAATCATCTGTATGTTCGACCTTAACAAAAGATACAAAGAATATATGAAAAGGGTTTCATCCCTTCATTACTACACGGGGAAATAGATGAGTACATCATTAAAACTGGAAACACAGATTTTGGACAACAAAGTTGAAGTGAAGGTTTCAGGACAAATTGATGAAGATGCAACATTTGAGAAGATTCTCAACATTAAGCAGGAAGTCTATATCTTCGATCTCGAAGGTGTCTCATTGATCAATTCCTGTGGAGTAAGAGAATGGATCAATTTTCTTGAAAAGCTACCAGAAGATGCTGACATTACTTACAAGAATGTTCCACAAATTGTGGTAGAACAGATCAACATGGTACAAGGATTTGTAAGACCTGGGGCCCGAATTACTTCCTTCTATGCTCCATACTATAACGAAGAAAAAGACGAAGTCGTCAAAGTGCTTCTTCAAAGTGACGAAGTCGCTAATGGAAAAGCTCCTTCCAAGAGTGAAGATGGTACTGATCTTGAGTTCGATGCGATCGAGGCTCAATATTTTAATTTTCTAAAGCAACAGGGATAAGTCGTGGAAAAATACCATATTCTCGACACATTGTTTGAAGCGATAGCGATCGTCGACAAAAAGGCCAAGATCGTCTACTCCAATCATTTCTTTTCAACGCTTTTCAAGGCTTCTCCGAGAGTCATCAGAAAACTTGAAACTGTTTTTGAACTATTTGAAAGTCATACTCCTTTTCCAAAGGACCTATTTGAAAAAAGTCTCCAAGGTGGAGACTATGTTTCGGAAGAAATTGACCTAATGAGTACAGAGGGAGACTCTCCCTGCCATGTCGTAGTCAAAACCACCAAACTCGAAGATGGGAATGTTTTGATTTCTTTCAATGACATCAGTATTGAAAAGAAGCTCTATGATAAATACCGTTTACAACTGGAAGAACTCAAAAAAAGCCACGCCCAAATTGTTCAAGCGGACAAGCTTGCAACTATCGGTGAACTCTCGGCAGGAATCAGCCACGAAATCAGCAATCCACTGACAATTGCCACCGGAAGCATGGAAATTTTGGAAGAAGTTCTCGATTCAGATATGGAAAATAAGGACGAGGTGGTTCGAACATGTATTGCTGACGTTGTTGAATCTCATGCTCGAATCAACTCTATCATCCTTAATATGAAATCATTTCTTCACAGTCAGACTGAAGAAGACGAAAGAGAATACTGTGACCTTGAAAAAGTCATCCTCGACTCCATCAAGTTTGTGACTCCTTCATATAATGATCACAAAGTTTTACTGAAGAGTACTTTTGATGAAAAAGACTTGGTTGGTCTAGTCAACAAAGTAAAAATTGAACAAGTTATCGTCAACCTACTCTCGAATGCACTTGATGCTTTAGTGGATGCCAAAGTCGATTCACCGGAAGTTCAAGTTGAGGTCAGTAAAGACAGAGACTCAAACATTCTAAAAATTCGAATAAAAGACAACGGACCAGGTGTTCCAGACGAAAATAAAGAACAGATCTTCAACGCTTTTTTCACCACCAAGGATGTAGGAGAAGGTACCGGACTTGGACTGGCCATTGCCAGCAAAATCATCGAGGCCCATCAAGGATCTCTAATGATTGAAGACACAGATCAGGGAGCTTCTTTCCTCATCCAACTCCCCTTCATTGAAATTCTAAGTTATACCCAGAATGAGATGCTTCAAAGGGCGAGAGACGTCCAAGACGAAGACACTTTAAAAGTCATGGTCCTCGACAATGAAGTTCAGGTTTTGAATATCCTCAACAAGATTTGTGCCGACGAAGGGATTGTCTTCATGGGCTCGGTCAACGGACTTGACGCTTTGAAGATTTTGGAAGATTTGAGTGTTGATTTAATCATCACAGATTATCTGATGCCGCAAATGGATGGCTCAGAGTTTTCAAAAAGGGCACGTGAGCTTGGAGTCAAGAGCCCCATCCTTTACATGTCTGCGGCCTCCAATCAAGATGCCTTTCAAAGAGACAAAGAAAAGTTCAATATCGCAGGGATGATCCTCAAGCCTTTCACAAAAGAAGAGGTCATCAAAGCGATCTATGGGGCCCTTGGGATAGAAAGGAACGGTTAATGGCGGTCAAGCTTCCCTTAAAAAGCATTAGCTCAGAAAAGCCTTCCGTCCTAGTACTGGATGATGAGGATAAGATCTGCCAGATTATCCGCCAATTCTTGATAATCTCAGGTCTGTTCAAGAATGTTGTTGTAGCTGATACCGTCAGTATTGCTCTGATGAAGATTAGAAATGAACAATTCGATCTGATTATTGTCGACTACAACCTTCCTGATAAGAAAGGGACAAACTTTATCGAAATCGTAAGGAAGTCCAAAGGCTACTCAAAGGTTAAATTCTTGATGATCTCAGGCTTTCTCGACAATAGAACTCTCGCCGACGTCATGAACTCCGGAGTCAAACACGTTTTGGTAAAGCCCTTTACCCGGATGATGTTGATTAAGAAAGTTTGCGAGATCATGAAAATACCCAATCCCTATGACAAGGGAGACGGGCTGCATCAAAAAAATTAAGATTGGCGGATCGCGTTCAATCTTCTATTGTGACACTATGAAAAACACACTTTTTATCCTCGTAATGACGCTTGTCTCAGTAAGCGCCGAAGCCTCAAATTGTATTGCCCACCGTGGGAACAACCACCTCTATTTGGAGAACTCTCACCGAGCGATCATGTCTGCCGTTGAAGTTGCTGCTGATGGAGTTGAGTTTGATGTTCGTCATACGAAAGATGGCTTTCCCATTTTGATGCACGATAAAGACATGGATCGAACGGCCACTCATAAAGAAGACAAAAAGTGCAACTTGAAGGCCGATGTCTCAGAACTCATGCTTTCTGAGATCCTTGAAAACTGCCAGCTCAAAAACGGAGAAGAAATTCCTCTACTTGAAGATGTGCTCAGAGATCTCGAACCTCATGATCTTTTTGTTTTCATCGAGCTTAAAGACAAACCACAAACCAAAACTTTTGAAGTGATCGAAACCTATATGGCGTCCCATCCTGGTCGAGTTCGAATAATTAGTTTTAAATATAAATTCATCAAGCTAATCAGAAAACTATCTGATCCAAGTGGTTTTTGGAAGGAAATCAAAACCATGTGGATTACAAAAGTCTTTGGTTGGACAAGAAGATCTGATGGTGCCGATGTTAATCATCTCTTTCGTTTGAATCTTTGGCTTCAACGTCTAAGAGGAAAAGAAACTGCGGTTTGGACTGTCGACAGTGAAAAAAGACTAACAAAGCTTCTCAAGGCGAAGATTGATTTCATCACAACCAACCGCCCTGAACTTTGCTTGGATTTGAAGAAAAATTTTCACTAAGAAAAAATTTGTTCCATTCTGTTATGTTGATCAGCTGAACCAATGAAGAGAAGGGTATCACCCATCTCGATTGTCATCTCTGGTGGCGGATTATAGATAAAATCATCTTGATCTACTTTTCGATAAGCAATCACATTAACAGAACATTGATCGTAAACTTTGACATCGGCAAGAGTTTTGTTGATGAAAGAGCTTTCCAGACCAACACTAACCTCACCAACTCTCATGCTCTGATCTTTCCCTCTGAGCATACTATCAAGAAAGTTTACAACGTTTGGTCTTAAAATCTCTGAAGCAATTCTCATGCCTCCAATGAAATTCGGACAAACCACGTAATCAGCGCCGGCCCTTTTGAGTTTGTTAACGATTCCAAATTCAATCGCCTTTGAAACGATTTCAATTTTTGGGTTCATCATTTTTGCGGTGATACAAAGGAAGAGATTGTCTTTATCACTGGCAAGTGTTGCGACTAATCCCTTGGCCTTAGAGAGGTTTACTTGCTCAAGTACTTCATCTGAAGTTGCATCTCCATGAACAACAAGAACATCGTCGAAATCTTTTCTTATTTCACTTATGATATTCTCATCAGTTTCAATCACAATAAAATCTTTTTCATTCTCAATCATTTCGCGGATAACATGCACACCTGTTTTACCAGCGCCACAAATTACATAGTGATTGTCCATTTTTTTCGCCCTCCTGCGAATCGATTGAAGACTCAAAAGTTGTCCAAATTTACCTTCCACAAATAGGGCCGTTAAGGTGGAAATTGAGTAAAGAACGATTCCCATCCCGACCAACATCAAGATCATTGTGTATAAAGCAGCTCCGGGGTTGTTTTCCACTTTAAGGACGTCACCGTAGCCGACAGTTGATAGAGTAATAGCTGTCATGAATAAGAGACGGACCCAGGATTCATCCGGATAAAAGAAATGAAAACCTAGAGCTCCTCCGAAAAAAGCCAAGGCCAACAAAAGTATGTGAATTTGAAGTTTTCGAAGGAAATCATGATAATCAAACATATCTATTATTGTAGAAGCAAACGAATGAGTTGGGCCATTCCTAATCCAAGATAATTACCCACTGCGTAACCCATTAGACCACAGGTCAGTCCACTAACTACAATCTGTCTATTCCCTAAAACTCTGGCCACTGGCCCCACGAAGGCCGGACCGTATACGGCCGCAACATTAGTGATGAGAGCGGTGTCTACATCTATTTTGAAAAGCCAGGCCCCTATAAAGTGCAGAACAATCGCCACCACCAAAGTCACACTCACAAATAGGAATATATGAGGAGCATTTGAAATTGTCTGATTTAAATCACACAAACTGCCCAGTCCCACACAGAAAATATAAAGTATATATTCCCCCATTTTATATGAGGCCTTGTTCTCTCTGATTTTAGAATTGAAGGAAAAGCCTATTCCTAAACTTGTACTTAAAAGAAGAATAAGTGGGGCAAACATTTTTTGCATGAAGAGCATGGTTAAGCCAACACTTAATCCACAAACCAAGAGGGCCAAACCAAAAGCGACACCGTATTCACGTTTATTGATATTCAAGTTTTCGCAAAATTCTGTTTCTTCCCCTTTTTCACCCTGAAATTGTGGAAGAAAAAGTGCTAGAAATCTCTTGGCCACCATCAGAACAAAGAACATATAGAGTGAAGAAATGATGATATCTGCCGTGTTAAGGAGTAGAAACTTTTCTTCTGAAATTTCCAAAGACTTCCCGATAGCACTCATATTAACTGTTCCACCGGAATAAACACCAACCAACATTCCACCCATTTTCCAGGTTTCAGAGTCATTGCCTCTTAAAATAAATGAGAATACTGCAGCTGAAATAGAAATACTCAAAAGACTCAGAACAAAGCTAATGATGGTTGTGCGAGTATTTGAAAGCCATGCCCTGACATCCAGAGAAAAAAGAAGCAAAGGAACTGCTAAAAGAACACTAACTTCGACAATTCGATTGGTTACTTCAGAGTTGAGAAAATTCGGAATAAGCATCGCCATCAATATGCCAGCTAAATAAGACCAGACAACTGTCCCAAAAAAGGCCATCCATTTGAAACGTCTCTCGCCCATAATAAAGAGCGCCGGCAATAAAAGAAATGTAGCAATTTGTAAGATAATCATTGTTCACTCTCGGCATGGGCACCAATGATAAATTCAGAGGTCTCTATTGCTCGCTCCTGTGCTCGAATATAACGCTGATCTGTTTCGTCTCCACCAGAGATCACCAGGGCACCAATAATTTGAAAATGAATTTTCTCACTCAACTCATCAAGTTTCTTAAGTGGAGGATAAATTCCTTTCCCCATTCCCAAAACCAAAACTTGTTCAATACGACTTCTCATCAAAGGAAGGTAAGCCTGATTTTCATGACGGTGTTTGCTGTCGAAAATAGCGAGATAATAAAAATAGAGCCAAAACTTTCCATGGTGAGGAAAGGCCCGACAGAAATCATAGAGGATTCCAATATAGGTTCCGACTCCTGAGAAGCGACCTTCAGCAAGAGCGCGATCCATATGATAGTTGATGTACTTGATTGATTCTTGAGAGACGTGTTTGATGGCACTATCTAAAAGAGAGGGCCTTCCTTTAGCCCCGAAATGGTAATGAATACTTCCAAGACTAGCTCCCATCTCTTCCGCCAACTTTTGTAGAGTGACATTCGCCACACCTATCTTTTCCGAGAGCTTTAAATACGCTTCAATGATGGCGATCTGACGTTCCGTCAAAACCACTTGTTCTACATATTCACGCTTATAATGGGGAACTTCTATCACCACAACTGCCTCCAAGTTGTAGTATTTGTATCATAATTTGAAAA
>SBGE01000020.1 GCA_006226755.1 Deltaproteobacteria bacterium
TATGAACTTTCAGATCTTGATCAAGATTTTTTGTCTTCATTTGATTTTGTTCTAGACCACAATAGAAAAATAACTCAACCCGTGGATGATTCCGTAATCTCTCAAAATGATACATACCTTCGAGATGGAAGAGGACTTTCTCCTAAAGTCTTTCTTAGTCCTAGAACTTGTAATCAGACTCTGTTGGCCTTCGGAGCTGACATGAAATCAAGCTTGGCGCTCTATCATAAAGATCAGATCTTTCTTACTCCCTACTTGGGATCACTTTCAACTTCAAAAAGTGTAGAAAGAGTCGAACAACAGATAAATGAAATAGAAAAACTTTTCAAAGTGAAGATAAATCAAGTCATAAGCGACTCTCATCCAAACTACTTGAGTAGTTATCTCGCCTCACTTTGGGGGCAGCCTTTTCAAGTGCAACATCATCTTGCCCATGCTGAGGCCTCTCTATTTGAAAGTGGCTTCAATGAAGCCTTGATTTTTGTATGCGATGGAACTGGTTATGGTAATGATGGTAGTATCTGGGGTGGTGAAGTTTTTCACTCTAATTCAAATTTGACTAAGCATATTGCCAGATTTGAAAATTTTTCTATTTTGCCTGGAGAAGATAGTTTCAAAGATCCCAATATTCTTTTACAAACTCTTCTCGAACAACCTCAACATAGTGTCTTCACGAACTCCATTGGGCGTTGGTTCGATGCCATGACAGCTCTTTGCTTTCCAGATAGATTCAATGAGTTGTCTTTTGAGGCACAGGCACCTCTGTTTTTGGAAGAACACGCCAGTGAAATAATCTATGAATGGCCTAAGTTTGATTATATAGAAGACTCTATCCTAAAACTTCCTCTTCTTGAGTTAACAAATATTTTAATCAAATTAGAAGTGAGTCCCCAACATAAGGCATGGTTGATTCACGATGGCTTGGCCGAAGTCATTGTTCAGTCGCTTGAACATATGAAACACCAATTACCTGTCGTGTTTAGTGGTGGCGTTTTTCATAATACACTTTTGAAAGAATGCCTGATTAAAAGATTTGATAATAAAATCAATTATTATTTTTCCAAAGATTGTGGAGATCATCAGATTGCATTGGGGCAAATATTATCTTATTTGAAGCAAAAAGGGGGAGGCGATGCATGAGCTCTCTTTAGCTGTCAGTGCTGTTGAACTTTGCTTGGAAAATGCAAAAGGGAAAAAGGTCACCAAAGTTTCCATTGAAAAAGGACCTTTTAGTGGTGTCGATCGTCATGCATTCAATTTTGCATGGCCGGAGGCCATACGAAACACTCTTCTTTCTCATGCTGAATTAGAATTGATTGAGAATGAAGGGATGCTGGAGTGCCACCATTGCAAACATCATTTTGAATCGAATGAATTGATTACACTGTGTCCTAAATGTAATCATTTTGACTTAGGAATCATCAGTGGACGAGAATTTAGAGTTCTCTCCTTGGAGGTAGAAGATGTGTCTTGATTGTGGATGTGAGAATGCCAATCTTTTGAAAACCAATCCAGCTTTGAAAAGTTTGAATTCTGTCGACTTTAAAGAACTTACGCCGCTTGTTCAAAAAATCCAAGTAGGTAAGGATATTCTTCATAAAAATGATAAGCAGGCCTTCGCTAATCGTGAAAACTTCAATAGAAATGGACTTCGCGTCTTCAATTTCATGAGCAGTCCTGGATCTGGAAAAACGACACTACTATGCGCTCTATCTGAATTCCTGAAAAACCGTGAACGTACACAAATAATAGTAGGTGATCTGGAAACTTCAATCGATGCCGATAGACTAAAAAAGTATTATTCAAGTGTCCAACAGATCAATACCGTGGCCAGTTGTCATTTGGATGCCACTCATTTGGATGCCGTTACAATTGAAGAGAAAGAGGGATTTCTTTTTATTGAAAACATTGGAAATCTTGTATGCCCAGCTTCATTTGATTTGGGAGAAGATAAAAGAGTGGCCGTCATATCGGTTACAGAAGGTGAGGAAAAGCCTCTAAAGTATCCTCTCCTTTTTAAAGATGCTGATCTTTGTATTATTACTAAGACAGATTTGATCCCCCATCTCGAATTTGACATTAATCAGCTTGAAGAGAACATCAAAAAAGTTAATATGAGTGCTCCGATATTTCATACTAGTAGTAAAACTCTGGAAGGACTTTCAGAATTGGCTAAATGGATAGAGGGAAACTAAGATGTGTCTAGCTACGCCAGCTCGTTTGATTGAAATTAATGGTGACAATGCTCGGGTTAATCTAAGCGGAATTGAATTTGATGTCTCTGTCGCATTTCTCGATAATCCAAATATTGGAGATTGGGTGATAGTTCACGCTGGAGTGGCGCTCTCAAAAGTGGATCAAGATCATCTTGATTTCTGGAAGAGTACAGGAGAGCAAGATGAATTGTCCTGAACTTCCTGAGCTGATAGAAAAATCCAATGACGAGGTTCAGATAAACTCACAGATAAATGAACTCAAAAGAATTTTGGGGGAGAGAAAAATTCGAATTATGGAATTCTGTGGGGGCCATACCCATTCCTTTTTCAATACAGGACTCGTTTCTTTAATTGAGAATTGTGTTGAGTTGGTCCATGGACCTGGTTGCCCGGTTTGCGTTCTGCCCCCCTCAAGAGTAGCTATGCTGCTTGATCTCATTGAACGAAGAGACGATGTCATTGTTGCAACTTATGCAGATATGATGCGAATCAAGACTCTCGACGGTCGATCTTTAAAGAATTTTCATCATAAAACAAAAATGGTCTACTCCGCCCTTGAATGTGTGAAATTGGCCCAAGAGAACCCTTCTAAAGAGATTGTCTTTGCAGGGATCGGTTTTGAAACCACGACTCCTCCAACTGCTCTTTTGTTGAAGAAAATAATCGATAATGAGATTCATAATCTATCCATTTTTTGTAACCATGTTTTGACAGCTCCAGCAATCAGAGCGGTCATGCAAAGCTTGGATGAGGAGATGAGACCTGATGGAATTATTGGTCCTGGTCATGTTTCTATGGTTACAGGGAGTGAGCATTACTTACCAATAGTCGAGGAAATTAAAAGACCTATAGCTATTGCAGGCTTTGAACCATATCAATTGATGCAATCACTACTGTCATTGGCATCGATGATTGTAAAATCGAAAGTCGGATTATCAAATGATTATTCTTCAGTTGTTTCAACAGAAGGTAACAAGTCAGCTAGGGATCTGATCGATATGTACTTTGAACTTAGAGAAGAGTTTGTTTGGCGAGGAGTTGGTTCTCTTCCTGAAAGTGCATTGAAGATAAAAAAAGAATTCAGTAAGTTCGATGCTGAAATTCGTTTTGAGATGAATGATGTACACCAAGCAGAGCACCCTGCATGTCGTTGCCCGGCCATTTTAATGGGAAAGGCAAAGCCTTTGGATTGTAAACTCTATGCTAAGGCCTGTACTCCGGACAATCCTCTTGGAACTTGTATGGTTTCCTCTGAGGGGGCGTGTAGTGCTTATTACAATAATGGGATCGGTCTATGAAGGTGATTACTAGTACACATGGAAACGGGGGACGTTTGACTCATCAATTGATTCAAGACGTTTTTAAGAAGCATCTTCCTATGGCAGATCTTTCTGATAATGATAGTTGTCCACTTCCAAGTGAGAATTTAGTTGTAACAACCGATGCTCACGCGATTGACCCCATAATATTTCCTGGTGGAGATATTGGAAAGTTGAGTGTGACGGGTACGATTAATGATCTTCTTGCCAGCGGAGCAAAACCTTTGGGTCTCTCAGCTTCATTTCTCTTACATGAAGGACTTCCTCTAGAGACATTAGAAGCAGTTCTTTTTTCTATGGGAAAGGAAATGCATGAACATGACATGCTTTTCTATTCTGGTGATACTAAAGTCGTTCCTGGGAATGGAGAGATGGGGCTGTATATTTCAACTACTGGATTCGGTTCGAACATTCAGAATCCTCCTCATCCCAATCGTCTTAGAGAGGGAATGGACATTATCTGTACTGGACCGATTGCTTCTCACGGTGTTTGTATCCTAGGTCTTCGTAACGGTATTGATCTCACAAAAAACATAAAGAGTGATGTGGCCTCTCTTTATCCTATGGTGAAAGACCTTTTTGTTGGCGATCTTATTGAATGTTTTAGAGATGCAACTCGAGGTGGGATTCTAACCACCTTGTATGAACTCACTCAAGATACTCCCTTGGTGGCCGAATTGATTGAAAATGATATTCCCATATCAAAAGAAGTGAAGGCCGCATGTGAGATACTTGGACTTCAACCATTGGAAGTGGCAAATGAGGGTGTCGCCTTAATTTTCTGTCGAGCTGAATCGACTGATTCGATCCTCACTCATTTGAAGCAGTATTCAACTGGAAAAGATGCGAGAAAAATTGGAACATTAAGACCAAACTCAAGTCGTGTTAAAGTTCATCTAAAAACTTCAATTGGTGGTACACGGGCCGTTGCCTGGACCAATGCTGAAAACCTCCCACGCATTTGCTGAGATGCAAAAGTTGATTCACCTATTGTGAAAGATAAGTGCTCCCATTCTCCCTATGTTCTCGTCTTGTGAAGTTTGCCGCGATACAAATGTGTCATCAAGAAATTTTATAGGAGGATTCGATGAAAAAAATCATCTTACTGGCCGCACTTTTCATGACGACAGCAGCATTTGCTGAAGATGTCAGAGTCATCAAAACAAAATGTTCACTTTTTGGAAATCTAAAGATCAAAGTTACAGGTCTTGAAGCTTATGGAAAAATTGGTGAGGGTTACCTTAAGGCCAATGTTCCAGTATTTGATAATTGCAAAGATACTATGATGGTATTCAACCAAACAATGGGAAGAGGGATGGCAACTGTGGATGCCAGACTTAAGAAAGAAATCATTACAAGAAGAGAGAGAAGAGATAGAGACAATGACAGGCATAAGTTGGATAAGTGGGAATACACTTGCACTGACTATGAGAGAACTACTTTGATGGTAGATTTTCCTGAATTTCCTGACATGCCTTTCGATCGTGTTGAAGAAAGAGTTGTTCGTTGGGATTACTACTGTAGATAATCTTCATTTGAGGGAGGTTATCCTCCCTCTTTCAAATTGTGCCTTTGAGATAGGCCTTTCTTGTTATTTAAAACTCAGTTTCTAAAACCAGTGACTTGAACAGGTAGAGATTCCACCATTTCTTCTTCCATGAATAGGCATGCCGAAAACCAAGTCTCAACATCAGATGAATAGCTTTTCGTAATTTGATAAGTTTCACCCTCTTCAACACGTGTGAAATAGAGAATGTCGTTGTAGACAGCTTTTGAACAATCTTTATTTTCGACAATAACTAAATGGGTAACTTCTTCAAAATAATCTGGATGAGTAGTAGAGTTGATAACAACTTTGATTTTGCAGTCGACTTTACTTGTATTTGCATTTGTACAATTGGCCTTTATTTCTGAGAAAACACCAAGATTACTTTCAGCTGAAATTGTATAAGAAACAAATAGGAAGAGAACGCCTAACCACTTCACAAAGAACTCCTTGATAGATAGACGCACTATATTACGAAGGAAATGAGTTGCCAATCATTGCGAATTAAAAAGCTGTAAGACTTTGAAAAAAGGAGAGAGGACCCACTCCCTAAAATTTGCGGGAATAAAAAGGAGTGGGCCTTAGAGATTTGAGATAGAGAAGTCTATAAAGACGGATATTACTATAACTGTGGTGACTGAATTTGCGGGATTCATATTGTCACCTACAGGGTTGAGCTTGGTTTATAAAATGAAGCACTCGTCACACTTTAACTAAGCTTTTGTTCAAGCTTTGAAAGTGAATCAAGGCGAGTGCTTCATTGTTTTCCCCTCGAACTTGGGGGCACTTTACAGCAACACAAAAATTTTTCTTCTCACTTGTAATTCCTACATACAAAAAAAGCGTGAAGTTTTCACGGCCTGTGAAGCCTCTGTGAATTTTTGCGACCGCCTTGAAAACGACGCGCACCCGGCCCGTGAATAGATGCTTAATGTATTGAAATTATTGAAAACCATGTGATTTTACTAAGTTGCCGAGTAAAATGGTCCGATAAGTGAAAAGACAGGAGTTTATTATGAAGTTCACATCACTCGCTTTAATGTTGAGTCTCGCTTTTACTTATAGTCTGCAAGCACAAGAGGGTTGTAAGCATATTTCTTGCCCTAATGAATCCCGAAAAATTGAAACCAAGTTTGGCTATAGTTGTAAAAAACGCGGCACCAATATTGATCATGGACCTGTTTGTCACGATCGTGGATTTGAAACCATGTCTGGAGCCGAAGGACGTAAGATTATCATCAGAGAATTCAAAGACGGAGATCGGCACGGAAAAGTCACTCATTGGCTAGGTAATGTCAAAATCGATGAACAAGATTACAAAAACAATTATCCCAATGGAAAAAGAATTATACGCCATCCTAGAACTGGTCAAACTCTTGAAGAATCAAATTATGTCGATGGAAAACTTCATGGCAAATATTTAAAGTTTGATGGAAATTCAGGAATGAAAATTGATGAGTCTGATTTCGTTGATGGAAAAATGACAAAAGAAACTCTTTTTGAAAGAAATCCTGATGGAACTCTCAAAAAGAAAATAATCAAAGAAGGAATTGGCGGTCATATCGTTACAGAGGAACTGTATAGTGAAAAAGGGGATTTGATCGTAAGAAAACATTCAGAAGATGGTGAGCTTTTATGGGAAGAGAAGCATGACAAGGAAGGTTGGATCAAGCGAGAAAACAAAGAACTCCCTAAGAAAATCGGGAATTGCCATATTCAGAAGAATGGAGAATTGTTTGAATTGAAGATTGGATCCAATGTCTTTGCCAAGAGTAAACTTCAGATACCACTCATTAGGGCCATTAAAGAAGCTAAAAAGTCATGTGAAAAATTTTCTGAATCACAAAATATCCATGGCTGTAAAATTAGTAAGACAATTGCAACTCCAAGACCTAATGCTGAAATGGAAGTGAATGGACAATTCAAGTCAGTAGGTTCTGGAATGATGGCGATGCAACTTCACGAAGCTATTACTGGAGCTTACCATCTCTCGAAAGCCGGTCTATGTGACAAAATGTCTGAGAACTTATGTGCAGCCAGCTTTCAAGAACCCATTGATAAATCAAAAGCAGGGGCGGAGTACAATATCCACATTAATCAGGGCGGGAAAAAGTATCACTTAAAGCCAGAAAATACTGGTGAGATGTATTATATCTCCAGAATTTTATTTGGTTCAAAGTGTATTAAAGAATATGTTCGCGGGAGTCATTGTTCAATTCGATCCATCCCAAGTAACGATGCTTTCGGGAGAGATAAGTATGAACTTTCTCTTGGTGGAGAAAGTGTGGCCAAAGGTGAATTCTACGATATGGATGATATGTTGATTGGTTGGGATAGTAAGTATTGCCAAGATGGTAAAGTCAACAAATGCCAATTGAAGAAAGTTGAGCATTCAGATGGAAGAGTCTCTTATGGTGTTTATCTTGATGGTCGTCTGGCCTGCAAAGGAAAGCATTGTGAATCTTCAAAAATGAAGCCTGGCCGAGATGATGATGACATCGCCAAGGAAAAAGAAAAATTTCAAGATCAGCTCTATAATAAGATTCCAAAGTTCGCCATGAAACACGGATGCTTCTACCCAGAAGGATTTGCAGACAAATTTCTTAATGGTATCGCTGACGATTTTGTCAAAACTGACCGTGAAGAGGCCATTAATGAACTAGAGCGCAGAATTGCTAGTGAGAATGAAGAACCAGGAAATTCATATCGCGGACCAGATTTTCTTGCACCACGTGATAGCGCTTCTGGTTCTCAACAATAATCTAATTTATCACTGACAGTGCACCAATTCATAAGTAGAATTGGTGTATGGATTTAAAGCGAAATTCACTTCATTGGCACTCGTTAACAACTGAAGAAAGCCTTCAACAACTCAATGTTGATTTGAAAACTGGTCTTTCAGATACAGAAGTTCAAATTCGCCAGTCTCAATTTGGTCTGAATCAGATTCCTGATGAAAAGGGACGAAATCTTTTTCAGATGATTCTAGCTCAAGTTTCAGATTTCATGATTATCATTTTGATTATCGCCGCTATTATCGCAGGGGTTATGGGGGAAACAGGAGATGCTGTTGCAATTCTCGTAATCATTATCGTTAACGCCGTTGTCGGAGTCATTCAAGAACACAAGGCTGAAGAAGCTCTCGGAGCTTTAAAAAAAATGTCAACCCCTCAAGCAATCGTACTTCGAAATGGTTATTGGAAGTCTGTTGATTCACTTGAATTAGTTCCCGGAGATTTGGTCAGAGTAGAGGCCGGAAATTTTCTTTCAGCTGATATGAGATTAATTGAAGCTTTCTCATTAAAGTCTGAAGAAGCTTCTTTGACAGGAGAGAGTGTTCCCGTTGAAAAAAGTGTAAAAGAAATAGAAGTTGATACAGAGTTGGCAGAAAGAAAAAATATGCTCTATAAAGGGACTGTCATTACCTATGGACATGGTCTGGCAATTGTGACTGCAACCGGTATTAATACTGAGTTTGGAAAGATTGCTAAACTTCTAAAAGAAGAAAAACGAACACAAACACCACTTCAAAAAAGATTGTCGAAATTTGGAAAAAAACTTACCTGGTTTCTTCTCTTGATATGTTTATTTGTCTTTTTAATCGGTATATATCAAGGAGGTACTTGGTTAGAGATGCTGATGACTTCCGTATCTCTAGCAGTCGCTGCTATTCCTGAAGCTCTACCGGCTGTCCTTACTATTTCTTTGGCCCTCGGTGCACGACGTTTGGTTAAAAAGAATGCTTTGATACAGAGGCTTCCTGCCGTCGAAACACTAGGAACAGTTACTTATATTTGCTCAGATAAAACAGGTACTCTCACTCAAAATAAAATGCAGGTGGATAAAATTTGGTCCTCTCAGGAAGAAAAACTTCACCTTGCTATGTTTTTGAACAATGATACAGAAAAAGGTTTGGAGGGGCAGTTGATTGGCGACCCAACAGAAACTTCGATGTTTCAATTCGCCATAGATAAACTTGGAGATAATCTTTCAACCTGTCAGCTCCCCAGAGTGGGAGAGATTCCATTTGATTCAGAAGTTAAGAGAATGACAACAGTTCATCATAGCGAAAACCATTTTAAAGTGTTTGTAAAAGGAGCACTTGAAAGTGTTCTTCCTCTTTGTCAAAAAATTCCAGAAAATGTCGAATCTAAAGCTCTAGCTATGGCAAAGGAAGGACTCAGAGTTTTGGCCTTCGCTGGAAAAGAAACTGATAGTAAAGGTGAAGATAGTACGTGGGAGAAGGAACTCGAATTTTTAGGCCTAGTCGGATTGATTGATCCTCCTCGGGAAGAGTCAGCTCTTGCTGTTAGGGAGTGTAAACATGCCGGAATAACTCCTGTCATGATAACTGGAGATCATCCTGTTACAGCTAAGGCCATCGCTCTTAGAATTGGCATTCTCGAAAATGAAGACGAAGAGGTGTTTACAGGAAAAACACTTGCAGAGCTTTCTGATGACCAGTTAAAAGAAAAACTTAAAGTTGTACGAGTCTTTTCAAGAGCTACACCTGAACAGAAGATCCGCATAGTTAAAGCATTACAAGAGTCAGGTCAATATGTGGCCATGACGGGAGATGGAGTTAATGATGCTCCAAGCTTAAAGCGAGCCGATATAGGTATTGCCATGGGGATTACTGGTACTGATGTTGCGAGGAAGGCCGCACATATGACTTTGTTGGATGATAATTTCGCAACAATCGTTACTGCGATTCGCGAGGGCCGAAGAATTTTTGATAACATAAAAAAGTTTATTCAATTCGCATTAATTGGGAATACTGGAGAAGTGCTCACTATCTTTCTTGCTCCCTTTTTTGGTTTGAAAATACCTCTTCTTCCAATCCATATTCTTTGGGTCAATCTGGTTACAGATGGACTTCCAGGACTTGCTTTTTCAGGGGAACCAGAAGAAGAAGGGATTATGGATCGACCGCCTAGAAAATCAAATGAAGGTTTTTTTGATCGGAAATTTATTAGACAAATTTTCATGTATGGAACTCTGATCGCTGCATTGACTCTCGTTGGATATGTCATTGGTCTTCGAACAGATGAGGCCCATGCTCAAACCATGGCGTTCACCATTTTAACTTTTTCGCAGATGATTCTTGTCATGGAAATCAGACGAAC
>SBGE01000243.1 GCA_006226755.1 Deltaproteobacteria bacterium
GGTAAGGCCAAGGGACAATTGATTGCGGCCAACTTCAATACACTTATGGCCTGTGCAGGAACGACCTACTTTCCTAAACTCGATGGAAAAATTCTCATGATTGAAGAGATGGAATGTGAACTCGGGATGCAAGAAAGAAAACTCGTTCAATTCAAAAATATGGGCGGTTTTCAAAAGATTAGTGGATTGATAGTTTCTAAGCCAGAAGTTTATAAAAGTTCAGATGCTCCTTTTGAGTTGAATGACCTACTTCTTGAAATAATTGGCGATCATGACTTTCCAATAATGACCAACTTTGATTGTGGCCATACTCATCCAATGATCACCTTAGGACAAGGTATTGAAGTTGAGATGAATGTTAAAAAGAATTCTGCAACACTGACTTTACTAGAACCTATGATCGAAGCATAAAAAAAGCCCTCTTATCAGAGGGCCTTTTAGTGAAATCAATTTGAAAATTTATTAGTGAAGTTCTTCAGTCTCTTCTCCACCTTCGATAGAGATTTGAGCTTCTCCACGTCCAAAGCCAAATTCGAAACTAACAAGATCTTCTAACGATCCACCTCTACTGACAGATGGAGCCAGGTAACGACCTTGATCATTCACGTCACCGTGTTCAGCATTCCATTTACCTTTCTCAGTAAGATCGATTCTTTTTCCTGGATAAATTCCTATGGCCTGAAACTGGACTGTTCCTCGGCTTCTTGAATTTCGAGGTCCAATGATTTCCATATAATCAGGAGACTGATCAACATTTACGTATCCAGCTGCATTGAATTGATAACCATTGTAGAAAACTGTAGCAGAGATGTATTGCTTTTCAATTTGACGATTAGATCTCTCATCAAATTTGAAATAAAACTCACCTGGTAATCTCATGTCGTTACCAAACGACGTCCACATAGCATTTCTTGTTACGTCTAATCTCACACCATTATTTAGGTAGAGAACAGCACGGAACTGATGCCATCTTTCTGTTTTAACTCCAAGGTGATTCTCAATTTGAAAGTAAGCTGCATTAGCGGTTGCAACCAAGGCACTCATGAGAAAAAGGCCCATAAACAATATTTTTTTGAACATTTGCGTCCTCCCTGAACCCGTTCTAAATAGAAAATATGACAAATTTTTTCACTGACGCCATTAGTTGTCAAACCCTTGAAATCTAAAGATTTCTGGCATTTACCCCGCTTTCTCCCGTGTCATTTCAGTCATATAGCAGCGCACAAAATATCCGAAATCATATGTAATTATTTCAATTCAGATGCATTGCGCGTCGCGACATACTATTATTCCGCAAACTTTTAAAAGATCACACAAGGAGCCACTGGTGAAGAAAAAATGGTTTGCACTACTCATGATTCTCGCCCAACTGATTAGCTTTCAAGCACTCGGGCAGGAGAATTCAGGATCTGGAGATTCAGGCCTTCTAGGTGATGACTTTTCATTTGGTGTTGATGGAGAAATCAACGCTGGAGGAACAGTTAACACTAATGGAGATGCCGCCTCAAATCTTAGAGGATCGTATGTCTCTCTTTCTGTTACATGGAAAGAGAAAATTAGAGCTGTTATCACAGCTAAACTTGAACAAATCTTTAAAGATGGAAAAGTTGAACTGAATGACGATTTCTCTTTAGGTGAATTCATTAAAGAAGCTTATATTGAAATCCGTGAAGTTGGTGGTTCACCAGTTGCTATCATTATTGGTAAGCAGCCTATGGCCTTCGGACAAAATGTTCAATCAATGCCACTTTTCGAAAATAACCCGCTTGCTGGACTTCAAGAAATTGATGAAGTTTACGGGATCACAGTAGATTTGACCGAAGGTCTTTTTGGTATCTTTGATCAAGCTGAAGTTTCAGTATTTGAAACAGAAGCTGGTGATATGGAACTCGGAAAAATCGACGGTGTTTCAATCAGACTTTCAAAAATGATCACTGACCAGTGGCTTGTGACTCTTTCTCATGCTGAACTAGGTGATAACGACTTAGGACACGAGAGAAGAACAAGTGTAGGTCTTATCGGTGAAACTTCTGACGGTACTCTTGTTGGTTGGGTTGAAGGTATGTACTTCTCTAACAACCCTCAGTATCCAAACTCAAACTTTGCCATCACTGTTGGTGGGATGATGAGAGTTCATGAAACTACTGATGTTATCGTTGAGTACAACTGGGTTGAAAAAGAACTTCAAGAAATTGGAGTTGGAGTAAGAACTGCTCTTACAAGAAACCTTTCTGTTGGTGCTGAAGTTAGATATAGAAACTATGTTGAAAGACAAGACGAAGTTATCTTCGGAATCATGTTGACTTATACCTTTGGTAACAGTGGTACCAATGGTAACGAGAACTACCTTTTTGGTGGAAACAACAATGATGGTGACGACTTCGAAGAAGAAAACTAAGACCAGGCTCCTTTAAAAGTTGGGAGGACTACGGTCCTCCCTATATATGCTCAAGTTGAAAACAGTTGAAATGGATAAAAGCATGAAACAAATATTCCTCTCTTTCATTTTATTACTTACAAGTATTGCAACTTTTGCAGGCGAGCCTATACTCTTTGCCTGGGTTGCTGCACGTGTTGGTGACAAAATGTATACAAATATGGACGTTGAGGATTTCATCACCAGAGCTCAGCTTTCAGACATGGAAAAAACTGTACTTTTTAAAAGGGCAAACAAAGATTACGGACAATATCTTGCTCTTAAAAAACAAAGAATCTACGAAAACAACAAAGAAATTTACAATAAAGGATTAAAAAAGCTTGTTTACCAAGAAATGGTTAAGCAACACGCCATTCGTGAGATGAGAAGTAACTCGTCAAGATCAAGAAGAAGCGGAGGACCATTGGGGCTAGGTAATCTTTTTGGCGGTGGAAACAGATCTGAACCAGTTGATAATAACAGACGAGCATTCAATATTACTGAAGATCAATTCTTTAAAATGGTTCAGGAAAAAGAAGATAAAGTTCTAAAAGTATGGCTTGATCAAAGACTGGGCATTGTAAAGGCCAGACAAGAATTTGGCGATCAACTAAAGAAAAGCGATTATCCACACAAGGCATCTGATTCAAATGAAGACGTTTATTGGAGATGGTATAAATCTATGAAAAATGCTCTTAAGCAAGAGATGCTCTCCCAAGAAGTTCAAAAATGGGAAGCGATCCAGGCCACTAAGCGCAATCCAACTATGCATATTCGCCCAGCTGATGTCTATGATTTTCATAAAGAGACAGGTTCTTACATCAATGAAAAAATCAATAACCAAGATATGTCTTATAAAGATTGGACGGGGTTAATTTCCTCAAAACCAGAAATAAGCGTACTTATGGAAGATACTAAAATCCTTTCTCTTGGTGGAGCAAGTCCATTTAGTATCATGGAGTCTGATCAGGCAAAGTTTGAACAACTTAAAAAAGAAATACAGACTTCTTTCCTACCTCAGCTAGGAAATGAATTGATTGGAAAAATCATCGACTATGAGAAGAAGGCTCAAGTACTTGCCGATAAATATCCTACAGTAGAAAGTCTTGTTGCTCTTTATGAAGAGCATGATAGACGTGCAGACGATAGAAGCCTAATGTTGGCCAAGCTCTACAAAATGGCCGCAACAATTAAAGAGGGCAATGCTGATCGAGTAAAAACTCAAAGATTAATCACAACTGCGTTCTCTTCTGCGATAAATGAGTTAAAATCTTTGTTAATGAACAATGCTACATATCAGAAAGAAGAAAACCAAAAACTTCTCTTCCATATGGTTGTTGAAGCTGAACTTAAAAGAATGACTCAAGACTCTGCTTCAGAAGATGATCTTTACAGCAAAAGAACTTTGAACATGGCTATTTGGTTCACCAAGTTTTTGGCCAACAAGTCAGCTTTTTCTACTAATGTTAGAATCAAAACCAATATTTGTGCTTATAATACCTTTGAGTGTCAGAAAAAGATTACTGACTGGCTTAAAATGCAAGAATTCCAAAATGGAGTTGAGTATTTCAGGACCAAAGAACTTCGAAATGAACACCAAGGTTTTGTTTCTCTCAATCCAGATGGAAAATCTGAGCTTTACGGTGATCAAGCACTAGACTTCATTCTCAAGTAATTCATTCCTGATGCATACCGGCTGGAACTAGCTTCCGGCCTGCTCTATTATCTTCCGATACGAGGTGCATATGGAATATAGGAAACTTGGAAATACCAACATCGATGTCTCAGTCATTTGCCTAGGTACTATGACCTGGGGTCAACAAAATACCGAACAAGAAGCGCATCAACAATTGGACTTCGCACTCGATCGTGGAGTCAATTTCATTGATACAGCTGAAATGTACCCAGTACCTCCGATGCCAGAAACTTATACTCGAACTGAAGAGTATATTGGTAGATGGGATAAACTTAAAACTCAAAGAGATAAGATCATTCTCGCCACAAAAGTGGTGGGTAAAGCTGAATGGGCAACTTATATTCGAAATGGTCAGGCCTGTCTTAATAGAGAAAACATCAGAGCTGCACTTGAGGCCTCACTCAAAAGATTAGGAACTGATTATGTAGATCTTTATCAGCTTCATTGGCCAGATCGTTCAACTAATTTTTTTGGTCAACTCGGCTACAATCACGTCGATGAGAACTTTACTCCAGTGGAAGAAACTCTCGCAGCTTGTGATGAACTCGTAAAAGAAGGTAAAGTCAGACACTTTGGGATTTCCAATGAAACTCCATGGGGAACGATGAAATACCTTTCTGCCAGTGAGAACAAAAATCTTGTGCGAATGGTTTCTGTTCAAAATCCTTATAGCCTCTTAAATAGAACATATGAAGTAGGAATGGCAGAAGTCAGCATCCGTGAAAATTGTGGACTCTTGGCCTACTCTCCATTGGGCTTTGGTGTATTAAGTGGGAAATACCTTGGAGGCAAACATCCTGAAGGAGCTCGTCTGACTTTGTTTGATCGATTTACTCGCTATACAAATCCTCAAGCAACAGCAGCGACTGAAAGATATATTGATATTGCCAAAAGACACGGACTTGACCCTGCTCAAATGGCCCTTTCATTCGTCAACTCTCGTCCCTTTCTCACCAGTAATATTATTGGAGCGACAAGAATGGATCAACTCGAGAGTAATATCGCTAGTATTGATGTGAAACTTTCAAATGAAGTGCTTCAAGAGATAGATGCTGTTCATAAGGAAATACCGAACCCGGCTCCTTAACTAGGCAGCTTTCTTTTTACTACCGTTTAGAAGTGGAATCGCCCAATCTGGAGCGATGAAGTTGCTTTTTGGAAAAGGCAACTTGTTGACGACGATATCATTGAAAAAAGAAGGAACGTAGTTACATGGAACCATTTCTCCAATGTACTTTCCTGTTTCAGGGTCGCGCCCAGTCTGAACCCATCTAAAAATATCTCTGGCGATATAGTTTCCATGTTCATCAAGACCAAGGATTTCTGAAATGTGAGAAGTACGTCTTCCCCCATCATGATATCTGTTACATTGAACAATGATTTGCATGGCCGAAGCAACCATCTTACGAATGGCATCTGGTGGTACTTGTGTGTCACCCATCAAGCAAAGAGTCTCAAGTCTGGTGCAGGCATCAAGTGGGTTATTCGAGTGAACAGTACCCATTGAACCATCGTGACCAGTGTTCATAACCTGAATAAGATCCAGGGCCTCATCGCCCCGAACTTCCCCTACGATCACTCTATCTGGTCTCATCCTCATGGCAGACTTGACCAAGTCACGAATAGAAACTTCTTTCACACCCTTAGTTGGATCTGCTTTTCTTGTTTCAAAATTCACGACGTGTTCAGTAACAATTTGAAGTTCTGCTGCATCTTCAATAATCAAGAGACGCTGAGTTTCAGGAACTCTTCGTCCAATTACGTTTAGCATGGTGGTTTTACCAGAACCTGTACCACCAGAAACGATAATGTTCTTGGATAAGAAAACACAGATATCAAGGAAGCGAGCTCCCTCTTTTGAAAGTGAACCAAATTTAATAAGATCGGTAAGAGTCAAATCATCTTTGGAGAACTTCCTGATAGCAACAGAAGTACCTTTTCTGGCCATTGGCGGAATTACAACCTGAATCCTTGAACCGTCAGGAAGACGTGCTTCAAGAATAGGATTATCGTCATCGATAACTCGACCAACAGATTGAGCAATCGCTCTCATCGCGGCCATCAAAGCTTCTTCATTTGGAAATTGACAGTCAGTGAGATAGACCAAACCTTTACGTTCAGCAAAGATTTCGTTCGGCCCATTGATCATGACTTCAGATACGGAGTCATCGTCTAGCAGTTCACCAATAGGAGATAAGAACGTGCGAATCGCATTTTCAAATACACCTGCCATCCGGTTATCACTCCTCTTTTGGGTACCATACCCTGACTCGTTTTTTTGTTCTCTCTGAGGCCAATCTACGTTCGGCCTCTAATTCCTCTTCGGTTTTTGGTCTCGGAATTACAGTAATTCTTCCTTTGATTTTGCCTGTCGGGCAATAAAACTTATAAACACCTGTTTTTGGGAAGAAAGCAGATCCCTCAGAGACCTTTCCTCGCTGAGCAGACAGGAATAATTCTTTCTCAGGAAGCATTAAACAACTGGGAGTATCACCTGTATTGGTGAGGAAAAGCTTGACCTTTTCACCCGCAAATACAGAAAACGCCTCAGGATAATAGCCCTCTGGTGTAGTAATCAAACTGACCTCTCGAACAGGTACATCATATTTCTTTTCCTGGGCAAACTGGCTTTCTAAGGCCTGAGTTTCGCCGATGTAAGGAATAAATATGGCCATTCCAAAGAGCACAAACAATGTAATACCTAGTTGATAGTTTTTGATAAGAACCTCCCGGATTCTCTTCTATCTCCTAAGTCCTATCGGTTAACTCGGACAAATACTTGAGTTTTTTCGAATGGCTCTTAAATCTTGGGTTCGCCTTCTTGTCTTTTCAAGGGTTTGAGTTTTCTAAGATGTGGGTCTGAACTTTTCGTATCTGAGACATACTTTTTAGGGAATTTGATGAGTATGTTTCCTTCCTTTTTATCAAATTGGGCCTTATCTTGATGAACGTCTGTGGGAATTTGAATCTCACGCTCAAAATCCACTGCTTTCTTACCTTGGATAATTTTCCCATTTTCCATCCAAGATCCTAGCTTCATCGCTTTGCCTTTGATTTTGATGACACCTTTTTCAATTTTAATATCTAAGGGTGCATCTTCTTGGATTTCTTGCTTTAGAATTAGTATTCGCTCTTTTGGAGTTTCAATCCATTTGTACTCACCAACATTCATGAACTGATAAGGATTCGCACTTTTAAAAATTTTATCAAAGTTATCGTCCTCAAAAAACTTATTCATATCGTCTTCAAACTGCTTATAGAAGCCATCATCGAATTGTTTAAGTAAACCTTCCAACTCCTTGTCGAACTGCTTGAATAATCCACCCCCAAGCATTTTTTCTATGACCTCGCGGTCTCTTTTGATCTTCTCGAGTAAGGAATCTCTGAACTCTTTATTAATTTGTTCTCGTGATTTTTTCTTTGGCGTTGCTACAGGAGTTGGCGTAGGTACTTGCCCAAACAAATCGCTTAAAAAGAAGAAAGTGACAAGTAATGAAAAACATCTCATCCTTCTATTATAAATCAATTACGAGGTTAATAAAATAAGAGTTCTGATCATCGGTGATACAGCTATCGATCACTATCCAGACTTGAACATAAGGGTTCTTGGGGGATGTGCATTCAATATGGCCTGGCATCTATCTGCTGATCACGAAGTATCACTTTTTTCCCCTCTTTCTGATGACACTCAATCAGATGAGCTGATCCAGCAAATTCGAAGTCAAAGAATCCAATTTATTGGTCCAAGGCTTAAGGGCTCAATACCTTCGCAAGAGATTGAGTTGAGAGAGGATGGTGAGAAAATATTTTCTCCTTTCAATCATGGCGTATTAAAGCAACTTCCAAATCTTGAAATCAAATTGGATTTTAAAAATTTTGATATTGTGATGGGTCCGGTACATAAAGAAACATTGCCTTACTTTGAATCATTTTTAAGAGACAAAAAAGACAATCAAGAACTCTTTCTAGATTTTACCACTTTAAAAGAGTTTGATTACGATTTAGATCTAATTTCCCATCTCCATCAACAAAGCACACTCATGCAGTTTAGCCCGGCAGAAGAAAATCAAAAATTAGTAGAAAAAATAAAAACGATAGAGCTACGTAATCAACAAGTTATACTTTTGACTTTGGGAGCACAGGGAGGAGTTCTGAGGAATTCAGAATCTCTACATTTATTTCAACCCCCAAAAATTGAAGAAGTAAAAGACACAACTGGTGCTGGAGATGCATTTTTTAGTACTTTTGCAAATTACTTCTTAAATAAAGAATCATTGGATTATTGCTTGCAACAGGCCTTGATGGCCTCGAAGCTAACCATCTCAAGAGTTGGTTCTTCTCCTTTGCGATTGGACAATTAGAATCAAATTGGCACAGAGCGTACTGCATAAAATATATTTGCCTCTTAAAATAAAGAGGAATCTCACCCAGGATATAAAATGAAAAAACTCATCTTACTCATATCGATGATTTGGTCTGTTCAATCTTCTGCTCTTGTAGGCTTTGGACATATGACTAAATTCGCTGGTTCATGGACTAATAATCAAGACGGAAGTCAGGAATCCTATTTTGACCTCTGGCCTTACTTAAGTGTTCACGAATTATTTCCAATCTGGGGAGACGTTCTATTTCAACCTGAATTTGGTATGACTCTTAAAAAATCTTCTTATGGAGATGACGAAACTTATAATGGAAGTGGAGATGAGGCTTCCAAACGTCAACTTATGTTTTTACATCTCAACTTCATGTATAGAAATTCAAGCCCCGTACAATTTAAAGGAGGCGTTGGTTTTTTTATGACAAAAATTTCTGGTGAAGGTGGTGCTGTTACACGAAGAAATGGCGCTTCAGATGCAACTTACTACCTCCCTTCAGAATCTGTTACGTCTTATAACAATACATTGAATCTTGGAATAGAGTCTTTTCTCTTTCCAAAAACAAGCTTCGAATTGGAAACCTATGTTTGGGACATTTTAGCCTCGGAAAGTCGTAGGTTTAGTTTTTCTATTGGTTTGAATTATTATCTATAGGATTGATCTATGAAAAATATACTTTTACCTCTAATTCTTCTTATTACATTTAAGGCCGAAGCTTTCACTCTCGCCTCTTCAAATCCTCCGAGATATGGAGAAGAAGTGAAACTCACAGTTGGTACTGACACATGCACCGCTCTTGGTTTAACACCTGAATCGCTTTTAGATCTTGTAGAAGAGGCCATGAACGATTTTTGGAACTCAGTTCCAACGGCTAAAATAAAATTTGTTAGAGGTGGTGTTGGAACTTTTTCCGCCAACGGGGAAACTTCTTTAAGTAACTTTCTTACTAATAGTGGTATCACTAATGAAATTATAATTGGTTGCAATAATGATTTAACTGCTTTTGGTTCAGGAACTATTGGTCAGGGCGGTTTTCGCTACGGAGGCTCTATTGGCATTCAAGGAGCTTTCATCATCTATGATGACTCTTCTGTAGCCGGACTAAGCAAAAAAGCAAAAAAAGCTCTTATCGCTCATGAAATGGGACATGCCTTTGGACTAGGTCACAGTAATTTTAAACCAGCTTTAATGTATTACACTATTAACTACAATATGGATTCGCTTTCTCGAGATGATGAAGATGCTATTACTTACCTCTACCCTAATACTAAAAAAGTTGGAGGTTGTGGAACAATTGAAGATATAGCGAACTCTGATTCGGGAGATTCTAAGAAAGGTCTCCCCTTTATTCTTTTGCTAATTGCAGGCGTTGTGGCCTCTCGGTATTACGCTCGAAAGAGTTTTTTCTAATTCACTTCAATTTGGGCCACTTCTGATGCACAGGCGGAGCATTTCTTCGCCTTAATCGGAATCACAGTTAGACAATATTCGCATACCTTGGTTGAGTTATCTTTTGTCTGTCCAAGATCTTCGGTTTTTCTTTTTAAGCGATTTATGAATTTCAAAAACCAAAATGCAACCCAGGAAATTGTCAAAAAACTAAAAACAGAGTTAACAAACAACCCATAATTCAATGTTACGGCCCCTGCCATTCTAGCAGCATCAGCAGTAATATACGGCCCTACAGGTGAGCCC
>SBGE01000214.1 GCA_006226755.1 Deltaproteobacteria bacterium
AGACGCAGTTGCCGTTGGCGAGGCCGTACTTGTTGGAGACGCAGTTGCCGTAGGTGAGGCCGTACTTGTTGGAGACGCAGTTGCCGTTGGTGAGGCTGTTGATGTTGGCGACGCAGTTGCTGTTGGCGAGGCCGTACTTGTTGGCGACGCCGTTGCCGTGGGCGAGGCCGTACTTGTTGGCGACGCAGTTGCCGAAGGCGTTGCCGTACTTGTTGGAGATGCCGTGCTCGTTGGTGAAGCTGTTGCCGAAGGCGTTGCCGTACTTGTTGGAGATGCTGTTGCCGTAGGTGAGGCCGTACTTGTTGGCGAGGCTGTGCTCGTTGGAGATGCTGTTGCCGTAGGTGAGGCCGTACTTGTTGGCGAAGCCGTGCTCGTTGGAGATGCTGTACTCGTTGGCGAAGCCGTGCTCGTTGGAGATGCTGTACTCGTTGGCGACGCAGTCGGAGTTGCAGATGGAGCGATACTGTTTGTTGGAGTTGGACTTGGGGTTGGAGTCACTGAAGACGTGGGCTCCCCTAACGGAGGTGTTCCTTCGTTTGCGTTATTATCAGAAACAGTATTGGAATTACCGGCCGGAGCAGGACTTCCACTTCCACCACCGCCACCGCAACTAACACCTATAAATAAAACGACTATGAGCCACAGAAATCGCTGCATATAACAATGATAAGGGAATTTCTAATTTGAAAGGACTGGGAAAAGGACTCCCCTAAGAAAAACCCATTAATTTCAGTGACATAAAAAAACGCCTCAAGAGAACCTTGAGGCGTATTAAGACAAATATCTGTGTAAAAACTCAATTATTTGACGATATTGAAGAATTTCCCAATATGGTAAGCAGCACAGATGTTGGCATCTACGAAGTACTGACCATTTGATCCACAATCTGTTGGAGCATTACCAGGGCTAATTGGTTGACCATGACTTGCACCAGAGATCATGTACATTTCAACCAATGTTTCTTTCTTAGCATTTTGGTAAAGAAATCTATCGTGACCTTCAACAACTTCTTTCTTTGTCGCTTCTTGGTTGATTCCATGAACTGAAGTCCACTGCTCAACTAGCTCAGTTGCATTAACTGGCTTTACCGCCTGATCGTTAGCTCCTTGCCAAATTGAAACTCGAGGTCTTTGCCCTGTATAATTTGGAGCTTCTTTTAAAACTTCGTTTTTCCAACTTTCAACTGAACCAGTTCTGAATCCAAACATACACATGAAAGAATTCGATACAGCTCTGGCACAACCATGAGGAATTCCAGCAACGATGGCCCCTGCATTAAAAGTTTCTGGATAAACAGCAAGAAGTGATCCAGTCATCGAGGCACCAGCTGAAAGACCGGTGACAAAAACTTTCTTAGTATCAATCGAATGAGTTGAAATCATTTTCTTGATCATGTTGTGAATTGAATAAATCTCACCCTGATCTCTGGTGATATCTGCATTCTCAAACCATGTAAAACATCTCATTCCGTTATTTCCAGTCGTTTGACTTGGAAGAAGGAGATAGAATCCATTTTCTTCAGCAAGCTTCGCCCAACCAGATGAAGAGGCGTACTCTTCAGCAGACTGGAGACAACCATGAAGGAGTACCACCATAGGAGCATTAGCTCTTACTTTCTTTGGAATGTACTTCTTCATGAGAAGATTACCTGGGTTTGGACCAAATTCAGCATCAGTTTGAATCTCACCAGCGTTTAGGTTGAACGTAAAAATTAGTGCAAGAAACAGTAGTTTTTTCATAAGAGACTTCCCTGTTATCCAATCAACTTGGAGACAAATTCTTTGATATCTTTTTCAGCTTGCTTCATCGTCCGCAAATTCGTTGTAGCTGCATCCATCATGGCCCCTGATATCAAACTTAAAATATTTCTGGCATAGAGGTCGATGGTTTCATCCGACTCATCTAACTCCAAACCATGTTTTAAAATATAAGTAATCCTAGCTACACCACCTGCCCTAACCTGATCATGAAGTTCCTTGTATTCAGCTCTGATGTTGCACAAATAATAAAACAACAACATTACTGCTAGTTCATCAGGATTTTTCTTGGCCCAGATAAATGGTGCTTCAATATAATGATCGAGCATCTGTCTACCAGGCTTCGCCTTTTCGATGTGAGCAATGGAAGTTTGTTGATAGTTCGCAACAATGTAATGAATACAAGAAAGGATGATCTCGGTTTTGTCCTTGAAGTAATAATTGACGTGGGCCCGGCGTGTTCCGATCAACTGTGCAATGGCCTCATAAGTTGTCATTTCAAAACCTATGGTGGCCAGACATTCAATGGCCGCTTGAATGATCTCAAGTCTCTTCTGATCTCCCTTTTTGAGTTTGAACTCAAAAAGTTCGAGAATCCTCGGATCAATATCAGCTGGACTGACTGTGTCTATCTTTTCCATGCAGGGACTATATCATCAAAGAACGAATAGAAAAGTATTTTTATACAAGTGTACAATTCGGGAGCGCACCTAAATGATTGATTTTTCTAAGCTAGATCTTTTCATTTTTGATATGGATGGGACATTAGTTGATAGTGCACTCGATTTTGATGCAATGAGGCAGGAGTTAGGATTTCCAAAGGACGCCCCAATTCTTGAACATATTGAAATCCTCGATTTAGAAGAACAAGAACGGGCCTTCGAAATTGTTAATCGACATGAACATGAAGGTGCTCTTCGGGCCGTAGCCATGCCTGGCATAGAGAAGCTCCTAGAGGGACTCTCAGAGCATGGGAAGCAATTAGCGCTTTTGACAAGAAACTCAAAAGTAGTCACTGAAACAACATTGGCGAAATTCAATTGGAAGTTTGATTTGGTTCTTACAAGAGACTGCATCACTCTACAAAAACCTCACCCTCAAGGTCTTTTGAAAATCTGTGAGGAATTAAATATTGAGACGAAAAATGCATGTTACATAGGTGATTTTAAATTTGATCTTGAGGCCGCAACAAACGCAAAAATGCTCGGAATACTATACGATCGCTCAGGTAACTGTGAATTCAAAGAGTTGGCTGATATGGTTTATCAAAGTCATTTGGATCTTCTCAACATGCTCAAGTGAGCTCGTAAAAAGCCGATGAGTCTTTATGACTCAAAAGCCTGATGTACAACTCTATGAAATTCACACAATGAATATCAAAAAGACTGCCGACGGGTATGTCTTCGAAAAAGAATTGAAGCGCCGTGGGCTTCTGTTTTTCTTTCTCTTTTTTACAACATTTTGGAATGGAGTCACCTGGACAATCATTGGTTCAATGATGAAAACGAAATCGTTTACACATTTTGAACCAGAGATGCTGCTTTTTCTCCTACATCCGGCCATCGGTCTTGGAACTTTGTATTTCACTATGGTTATTGCTTTCAACAAATACAAACTTGTTGTTAACGACAAAGTTGCGCAAACGACAACTGGACCACTTCCTTGGGTTGGAAACTTCAAAGTAAACAGAAGTCGAGTCGGTCAAATTTATGTTGAACAGTACGTAGCCTATTACAGAGATGATGAGCCAGTTTATCGCTTCTCAGTAAAGGCAATCAGTCTCGGTGGAAATATTCACAACTACATAATGAAAGGGCTTCAGCATTATGAAGAAGCCCTGATTATTGAAAAAACTCTAGAAGAATTGTGGCAAATTAAGGACCATGAAGTTAAAAACGAATACCGTCAATATGCCTAAAATTTGAATTTTTTGAATAGGTCCTTTGCCTTCTCTTTAGCTTTATCCTGAACTCCACCTTTTTCTTTTCCCTTTACGTCGTCTAGGGCCTGCTTTCCGGTATCATCCACGGCTTTCTTTTTACTATTTAAAAGCTTGTCCATTTTGGCCTTGATCTTATCGTACTTCTCCATAAGTTTCTTCTTCTTTGGGCCATACTTATCTTCGACCATCTTACGGTACTTTTCTTTCTCTCTATCAATCTTACCTTTAACTTCTCTTTTAACTCCACGAGAGAGTTCTTTACCTAGATTTGAACTCACTCTCCAATTGAGCTTTTTCCATTCTCCATTTGCATTTGCATCAACAGATACAACAGGAATTCCAGCAACAACTCGGGTCAAAATATCTTTCACATGTTCATTTTTGGTATCGACTTGGTAGTCAATATTAGAAAACCAATTATTAAGGGCAACTTGAGCTTGATCACCTTTTACAATCGCTTTAAGTTTACTTTTACCAGAGGCCTTATTGAACCCAAACTGGAGACTCTCACTTTTTGAAAGCTCCATTCCATCAACAGGAAAACTTTCTACCGTAGCTTCAATATCTTTTGTGTAGGCTCCATTTTCACTTCTAAGAAAAATATCAGAAGAGAATCCGGAAATCCCTTGTTTGGGAAAATTTCCAGCAAGACGAATATGAGCAGGTTTACCAACAATACTAGGCTCCGTTGTGAAATTTGTAAGACTGCCTTCAACGTCACCAGAAAATTCACTAGCGGAACTCTTACTAGAAACTTCGGCTTTCTTAAGCCAGAAAAGAGGATAGCCTGTCGTTATAGGAAATCTGACATCTTCCCCTTTGCCTCTTTTAGGAGGAATTAGCTTTTTTGATGGTTCTGCTGCAGCGGTTTTAGGCGCCTTCTTGCCTTTAGCCGCATCATTGACGGCCTTCTTAGCGTCTTGTGCTTGTGCTTTTGCTTCATCAGTTACACTCTTTGGAAGATATTCCTCTGCCAATGCAGTATATTTTCTAATTGAAGCAACTTTTTCCTGAAAAAGTTTTCCAAAAAGACCCATGCTGAAGTCAGCGACATCAATATCTGGAATTTTCATTCGGTTTTGCAAATTTTGCATATCTTGTTCAGCGAGCTTATCCAAATTTTTAATCGTATCACCATATTTGTCATACATGGTTTTGATTTCGGAGGAAACCTTCTTAAACTCTTCTGTTTTATTCTTTACCTTTTCTACAAGAGGTTTAACTTTTTTTACAGCTTCCCAAGGTTTCTTTTTATCAACTTTGATATTTTTAATTTCATTACGAATGGAATCCAACTCCTCTTTTTGAGTCAGACTGTCGATACTCTGTTTCCATTCAACTTCTTTCTTGTCCAAATCAGCAGACATCTCATCTATCGTTTTTTCAACGACAAGAGTTTCTTTAATGGCCTCGAGCTGACCTTTGGTATCTCCTCCACCCATAACTGAAGCAAGATCACCAAGAATATTACCCTGGAACTCTTCCTTGCTCTGATTCAAAATTCCTTCTTCAAGTTTTTTGATGGCCTCTGAGCCACGTTCTTCAGATTTTAGAATTTTCCCTGGTTTTTTTCTCAATGACTTAAAGGCAATATTTTTGATCGCCGAGCTATCGACTACAAACTTCCCTCTAAGAAGGGCATCCCAAACTAATTTTGAAGAAATCTCTTCAATTTGAAACATATTGAACTTTGGGTCTTCTTTGTCTGTCACCTGAATATTTTTGATACTGATGGACGCGCCCAAGATACTGGTATCGATATCTTCAATATTCACTTCCGCTCCATGAACCATCGTGCCTGCGTACTCTAGCCCTGTTGCAAGATTTGAATCGAAGAATAGTTTAAAATAAAGGGAGCTCAATCCGATGATGATAGCAATCGGTATAATAGCTTCCAATCTCAAAGGCCCCTTCTTTTTGACCTTCTTGATTTTTACTTGTTCTGTTTGTTCAGCTGCTGATTCTGTCATATGTGTAATACCATTTATAAAGTGATGTTGCTTTTACTGCTTTCCAAAATTTGGTTTCTTTAAATTTTTCAACGACAGATTTTCTGTACTTCTGAATAAGAACCTTAGAAAAGACAAAAATAAATGGAGAGAGACCAAAGGCCACAACTCCAGACCCCATAACAAGTGTATTGTTGAACCTTGTAAATGGAATAATTGGAAGATTATAAAGCGTCGTAAACAATGAAGAGAGTGAATCCATCATCAACACACTTTGACCTACAGAATGAAACACAGGATCGAGAATCCATGCGATAAAAGAAAAGAAAAAGGCCATGATCAAGGCAGCGCCAATCTGAATCCTAAAAAAGAGAATCAAAAGCCATATAGCGATCGTCTGTAAACTAAACCCAGGAGTCATTCCCAGAATAAAGCCTGCAGTAACTCCGGCCGCAATCTGATTGGTCCCAGTTTCACTATTGAGTAGCTTCAGCAGGCCAAAGATTTGTTTTAATAAAAATGTCATTGGTTAGTTCCTATATTTATTTACCACTTCAGCAATTTGATCGAAGTATTTTTGTTTTTCACTTTCGCTTAAGAAACTTGACTCAAATGAGTTCCTAGCTATCTTACCCATCTCATCGTAAGAAAGATCAAGCGCTTCCATCGTTCCGAGGTAATTGTCGTTCATATACCCACCGAAATAAGCAGGATCATCTGAATTGATCGAAACATTAAGACCTTTTTCTAAAAGTGTTCCAATATTATGATCTTTCAATTCTTTGAAGACACATAGTTTGATATTAGAAAATGGACAAACAGTAAGAGGCATTCGCTCTGCAATTAATCTCTCCATCAATTTTGGATCTTCAATGCTTCGAACACCGTGATCAATTCTTTTTACCTTGAGAAGATCAAGAGCTTCCCAAATATATTCAGGAGGTCCTTCTTCCCCGGCATGAGCGACTGTCAAAAATCCTTCATCCAAGGCTTTGGCAAAAACATTTTTAAATTTACTTGGAGGATGACCGACTTCAGAACTATCCAGTCCTACACCTACAATTTTATCTTTGAAAGGTAGGGCCATTTCCAAAGTTTTCATAGCGGCATTCTCATCTAGATGTCTGAGAAAACACATAATGAGCTTGCTTGAAACACCAAGTTTCTCCTGCCCATCGACCAATGCTTTATGAATTCCATTAATTACTGTTTCAAAAGATATTCCTCGGTCTGTATGTGTTTGAGGATCAAAAAAGATTTCTGTATGAAGTACGTTTTCACGAGCACATTTCTCAAGATATTCCCAAGTGAGATCATAGAAATCCTGTTCTTTGATAAGAACTCCTGCTCCTTCATAATAAATATCTAGAAAGTCTTGAAGATTAGAAAAGTTATAGGCCTCTCTAATTTCTTCAACAGATTTGAATTTAAGATTGATGTTATTTCTTTCGGCCAATTTAAACATAAGTTCTGGCTCAAGTGATCCTTCAATATGAAGGTGAAGCTCAGCTTTTGGAAGCTCTTCGATAAAATCCTGTCGGCTCATTGCATATCCTTGAAATTTAAACAGATAGAATTGTACCAATCGACCCTGACGAGTCAATGATGCTAAAGGCTAAATGGCAGAACGAGTCACTTGTTTGACTCAGGGGGCAATTCAGAGGGAGATGTGGACTTATGCTGGTCTTCAAGGGTTTCTACAATACGTTTCGCCAATTCCTCATTCCCTTTAGCACTTGGAAAATCAGTATAATCGATAAAGAGTTCATCTTTCTTTCCAAGAGGAGTATCTTCGTACATCCGTTCATATTCAATATACTCGATATTTTTCTTGGTAAGACAGTTCATTAATCCTCTCCGATAATCATAATCATTTGAAGGAAGATTCTTTTTCCCAAGCGGGTGAAACAGAACAACATATTTTGTATTTGGATAGTTCTTAATAAATTTTGCTTTACTGTCCTCTACCAATTCGCAAGTCAATTTTACATGTTCTTCAGAAATAAATGGTGGAACTTTTAATTCAAAACGGTTGGCAAATTCATAGGCCCATTGAATGAGTTTGTTTCGACTCCTCATAGAACCTACTCTTAATACTTCATCTCCATCTAAAACATACCAAGGGGCATCTGGATACTCATCTAAATATTCATTTGCACCTATTGTTCTCCTGAGGTGATCATCATCGTAAACATAGACCCAAATCCCCTTACTGCTTTTGATCTCTCCTTTAAAGTCTTTTTTAGCTGTCATGGCCAACATATGGTTTGTTCCAGCACCTATCAATCCGTAGTTGTATGCATTGAAACGCTTGGAGAATTTTTCAATCATTGAAGAAAGGGTTTCGTTATCATTTAGCCCTTTACCAAAGACAAACTCTCCACCAAATAATGCCACAAAGCCTTGCTTCTCAGACTGACGTTCTGTTTTTCTTCGGCCTTTATCATCAATATTATATTCAGCTTTATAAACAAACTTTCCATCCTTAACCATTTCATCTTTGACTGAACTATTTGGACGATTTGCATGACCAAGGTCCGGATCACGGGCCATCAACATTTGTTTTTGAAAACGCTGATACATTCCTTTTCCCATCTTCTCAACTTCCATTCTTTCTTTGGAAATATTGAAAATATCCTTGTCTCGAGGACCATACTTTCTTTCGTCATAGGCCTCATTTAATTTATCAAGGGCAACAATAGGATTTTTTTTAGGAAAGAGTAGTCCAATAGCAGCTGTCAGCATAATCGCAGCTGCTACACCGAGCACAAGAAAGTTGATAAACGCCGTCTTGGCATATTCTTGTGCTTGTAAGAGGGGTTTTTTCTTGGCCAAATAAACTCTTTTTTAGTTATTCACCCATCTCAATTTGTGTTTGCATGTAACGTTGAACGCCAACTTTTTCGATTCTACTTTTTTGAGTTTCAAGCCAATCGATATGCTCTTCCTCAGAGGCAAGTATATCCAAAAAAAGTTGTCTAGTGACATAGTCTTGTTCAGCTTCACAAAGAGCGATATTTTTCTTTAAAACAGGAACAGCATCGAACTCAACTTGAAGATCAGCATCGATAATTTCTTCAATATTTGTGCCTATTTTGACTTTTTCAAGTCTTTGAACATTTGGAAGACCTTCAAGAAAAAGAATTCTTTTGATGATTTCGTCAGCATGTTTCATTTCATCGATACTGGCCTTGTATTCCAAAGCACCAATTTTATCGAGACCCCAATCCTGAAGCATTCGAGCGTGAAGAAAATATTGGTTGATTGCTGTTAATTCTCTAGTTAGTACTTCGTTGAGAGCATCAATAATATTTTGCTTACCTTTCATAAGAAATTCCTTTTAGTGAAGTTTAAAAAAAGATAGCAGTACTTGAAGGAATGTTCAATAAAAGCTGATTGAACACTTATTTTGAAACTGTTGATGAATTTATCTGAGCAGAAAAGACAGTTTCATTTGAGTGCGTCATGGTTTCAATTCGATTGATGGCCTCTATAAGACAAATTCCACAACTCTCACCAACACCGAGCCTTTTAAGGACATCTCTGGAATTGACCGTGGATGTGTCCTTCATGGCCTCTTTAAGTTTCTCTTCTGTAATGGCATGACATATACAAACGTACATCTGCTCTCCTTGCACTTAGATTACAGCAATTTGTTTGCCCAATCAAACTATTTATCGGCATTTAAAATTTTTGCTTTACATCACTAACAAATACTTGAATTTACATAGGTTTCGAGATGCGAGAGTCAAGGAGCTGATTGAAGAAAAGTTGAGACCTGCGCCAAAAGTTTGAGGATATGACCATATTCATCATCATTTAGATTTTGGAAAAGCTTGGACTTTAAAAGTGAATGATTTGATCTCATCCACTCATCTTTTTGAGAAGGAGAGGCCAGTTGGGAATTATACTTCCTAGGAGAATGAACAAAATTCAAAAGAGTACGAATCAACATAGATCGATGTTCAGTATGAATCCAGTTAAGAACTTCGCAAATGCTTCCAGCATTTAAACTTGAACAAGTGATTTGGAAATAGAGATGCTCTTCTCCAATCTCCTTTTTGAATAGATTCAAATTTGAAAGAAAAAGATTCCAATCAAGGCCACGTCTGATCTTTTCAGCATGCTGAGCTATTCCATCAAGACTTATGGCCACTTTAATATTTTTGAATTTTTTTAATTCATCCAA
>SBGE01000179.1 GCA_006226755.1 Deltaproteobacteria bacterium
AACTTTTTTTACTCTTCAGTTGTTTCAGCAACAGCTTCTTCAGCGGCAGCAGGTGCACCGGCGCCTGGTGTAATGCTCTCACCAGCCTCTACTTTTTCCTTCAATTGATTCATCAATCTAGCAAAAGCAGAAACAGGTGCATTCATGGTAGCAAGTAGCGTACCAAGCATTTCATCCCTAGATGGTAGATCAGCAAGTGCCTTAATATCAGCAATGCTTAGTTCTTCACCATTAAGGAATCCACCTTTGAACTCAACGACATCAAAATCTTCAGCGGCTTTCTTAAGTGCTTTGGCAACGGCCGGAGCATCTTCGAAAGCGAATGCTAGAGCATGAGGTCCTTTGAGCTCAGCAAGAAGTTTCTCAGCATACGTACCAACTGCGGCACGTGTGAAGAGAGTGTTTCTTGTGACAACAACCTTTCCGGCAGCTTCACGGATCTGCTTACGGATACCAACGGAATCGTTTGAAGGAATTCCAATTAGGTTCGTAAGAAAGACCGCTCTGGCACCTTCGATGTCTTTTTTCAGACCATCTACCAAGGCTTCTTTGTCGGCTCTGTTTAACATAAACCCTCCTAATGGAGGTTGGTTTCAGGCAGGGATTATAGAAAACTACCGTGTTTTCAACCGACCTTCTTCAACCTCGCGACATTAATATTAGTTTGCTACCGTAGTAGCTTCCAAAGTATCCATCTTAATGCCAGGGCCCATGGTAGTACTGATAGTCAAAGACCTCATGTATGTACCTTTTGAGCTAGCTGGCTTCGCCTTAACAATCGCAGTGATGATTGCGTTGATGTTTTGTCTCAACTTCGCATCATCAAAAGATTTTTTCCCAACTGGAACGTGGATGATCCCGTTCTTCTCAGTTCTGTATTCAACTTTACCGGCTTTTTGCTCAGTAACGGCTTTCGCAACATCAGTTGTAACAGTTCCAAGTTTTGGGTTAGGCATAAGACCTCTAGGTCCTAGAATTCTACCGATACGTCCTAGTTTCCCCATCATGTCAGGTGAAGCAATCATTCTGTCGAACTCAAGCCATCCACCAGCAATCTTAGTTACTAGTTCGTCTGAACCAACGTAGTCAGCTCCAGCTTCTTCAGCTTTTTTGATGTTCTCACCAGAAGTGATAACCAAAACACGTACTTCTTTACCAGTACCAGCAGGAAGAGCAATCGCCCCTCTGATCATTTGGTCAGCGTGTCTTGGGTCAACACCAAGTCTGAAAGCCAGGTCAACTGTTTCATCAAATTTTGCATAAGAGACTTCTTTAGCAAGCTTGATGGCTTCGTCGATTGAATAAAGTTTTGTTGTATCTACTTTAGCTAATGCTTCAGTGAATTTTTTAGATTGTTTTTTCATTCCATCACCTCTTAGTAATCAAGCTTTAGGCCCATTGATCTAGCGGAACCTTCGATTGTTCTGTGTGCAGCTTCAGGTGAACCAGCAGTTAGGTCTGGCATTTTACCTGCAGCAACTTCCTCAACAACTTTCTTTGAAACAGTTCCCCCAACTTCGTGTCCTGGTTTCTTAGAACCAGAAGAAAGTTTTAGAGATCTCTTCAAAAGGAAAGACGCTGGAGGTGTCTTTGTGATGAACGAGAATGATCTGTCAGAGTAAACAGTGATAACGGTTGGAAGAATCAAACCGGCATCTTTTTGGGTTTTTGCGTTGAAGGCCTTGCAAAATTCCATGATGTTTACACCTTTCTGACCAAGTGCAGGTCCAATTGGTGGTGATGGGTTGGCTTTACCAGCTTCAATTTGAAGTTTGATAAAACCAGAGATTTTCTTAGCCATAATAAACTCCTCGAATGCAATAAATGCAATCTACCAACGATTTAAAGAAACTTAAGATACTTTTTCTACTTGTGTGAAATCGAGTTCTACCGGTGTTGGTCTTCCGAAGATCGAAACATTCACACGTATCTTACCTTTCTCGTTAACAGCTTCAATAGTTCCTACGAAGGAAGCAAATGGCCCTTCAATAACTTTGACAGTTTCTCCTTCAGAGAAATTGACGGAAGTTCTAGGCTTGGCAGCTTTACCTTCAACTTGACCGATCATGTATGCCGCTTCTTCTTCAGAAATCGGACTCGGTCTATCACTAGTTCCACCGACGAAACCTGTGATCTTATCTGTGTTCTTTACCAAGTGCCATGTCTTATCATTCATATCCATCTTGATAAGAACGTAACCTGGAAAGAATTTTTTCTTGATTGTTCTCTTCTTACCATTTGCATTGGTAACAACTGTTTCTTCTGGAACAAGAATTTCACCAAAGTACTCACCAAGTTTGTGGTTAGTGATTCTTTCTCTCAAAGCTTTTTGAACTTTGTTCTCTTGCCCTGTCAGAGTTTTAGCGATGTACCACTTAAACGAAGAAGTATCCGTTCCCTCTACTTCTTCAGTAGTTTCTACAGTCTCTTCTGTTGTTTCTTCAGTAGTTTCCATTTCTGTTTCTTTTACTTGATCGTCACTCATAAGTGGTTACCTTCTTAGTAAATGAGTTCCAAAATTTTTCTAAACGTAAAGTCGACCCCGACAAAAATACTACTTACGATAGAAACACCAATGATGATTCCGATAGTAACTTTCACTACAGAGTCTTTATCTGGCCAAACAACTTTGACCAATTCTGCATACACTTCATTCATATGAGTTGATGCATTTTTATTTTTTAAAATCGCTACAAAAGTAGTGAGTCCAACTAGGATCCCAATACCTTGAGAAATCATTAGAAAGTATTTAACCTTGGCTTCAAGATCAAAAAACTCTCCCATAGTTTCCATAAATCTGATTGTTACAAAACCAGCAAGAATACTGACGATAGCAATAAATGAATTAATCCATTTTTTGCCGTCTTCACTCTTAATAATCGACATAAACTTCCCTGAGTAATATTCTCTGTTGCCACCAAAAGGTCGCTAAATTAAATGGTTAGAGTCCACAAGTCTTGCATATTTCCTATAATTGGAACGGAATGTAAATACCTTTTTTCGGTATTTTATTGCCGCGCAGGGCAGGCCCGGCACGATTCTTGCTAATCACCCAGTGCGCACCGCGACAAGATCGCCAAATGATTATTTAAAATGGATTGTGAAAGTGGCGGGCGCAGAGGGATTCGAACCCCCAACCTACTGATTTGGAATCAGCCGCTCTACCGTTGGAGCTATACGCCCGTTGATTTTGGAAAATTAAGCGAAAAAAAAGGGCCAGTCAATGACTGGCCCCTCGGTATTTTTAGAAATTATTCAACAATTTCAGAAACGTTACCGGCACCGATGGTTCTACCACCTTCACGGATCGCGAACTTAAGACCTTTTTCCATAGCGATTGGAGTAATAAGTTCAACGTCGAAAGAAGTGTTATCACCAGGCATAACCATCTCTACACCATCTGGAAGAGTGATTGTTCCTGTAACGTCAGTAGTTCTGAAGTAGAACTGTGGTCTATAACCTTTAAAGATTGGAGTGTGTCTTCCACCTTCGTCTTTAGAAAGGATATAAACTTCAGACTTGAATTTTTTGTGTGGTTTGATTGTTCCTGGCTTACAAAGAACTTGTCCACGCTCAATGTCTTCTCTCTTAGTCCCTCTAAGAAGTAGACCAACGTTGTCACCTGCTTGACCTTGATCAAGAAGCTTTCTGAACATTTCAACACCAGTAACAGTAGTTTTAGTAGTGTCTCTGATACCAACAATTTCAACTTCTTCGTTGACCTTGATGATCCCTCTTTCAACTCTACCTGTACAAACAGTACCACGACCAGAAATTGAGAATACGTCTTCCACTGGCATCAAGAAATCTTTATCGATATCTCTAGCAGGAGTTGGGATGTACTCATCAACTTGAGCCATAAGCTCTAGAACTTTATCTTTACCGATATTGTCATCTCTACCTTCAAGGGCAGCAAGACCTGAACCGGCGATTATAGGAATATCGTCTCCAGGGAAATCATAAGAAGAAAGTAGTTCTCTAATTTCCATTTCAACTAGTTCAAGAAGTTCTTCGTCGTCTACTTGGTCAACTTTGTTTAGGAATACCACGATCGCTGGAACACCAACCTGTCTAGCAAGAAGGATGTGCTCTCTAGTTTGTGGCATAGGGCCGTCAGCAGCAGAAACTACTAGGATAGCTCCGTCCATCTGTGCAGCACCAGTAATCATGTTTTTTACGTAGTCAGCGTGACCTGGACAGTCAACGTGAGCGTAATGTCTATTAGCTGTTTCATACTCAATGTGAGCAGAGTTAATGGTAATCCCTCTTGCTTTCTCTTCTGGAGCAGAGTCGATTTCATCAAATCTAGCCGCAGTTTTTCCCATAGCTTCTGCAAGCACTTTTGAGATAGCAGCTGTTAATGTTGTTTTCCCGTGGTCAACGTGTCCAATAGTACCAACGTTAACGTGGGGCTTGTCTCGATTAAACGTTTCCTTAGCCATTTCCGGTCTCCTTACAACTAGTCACACGAAACTAATAGATAATAAAAAATCTTAGTGTTCTTATACTTTATAACAATTTTAAGTCAACACAGTATTGTCGATAAAACCATCCGTGACAAGCAAAAAGGGCCCCTAGTAGGCCTTTCGCAGTGCTCGTATGGTTCTATTTTAAGACTGCTTGAACTTTACTACTCACAAGAGTGGAGCTTCCGGTGAGAATTGAACCCACGACCTCTCCCTTACCAAGGGAGTGCTCTACCACTGAGCCACGGAAGCTTACACTACTTGAAAATAGACCTAACTATTTAGTTCACAAAGGTAATACTTGTAAAGATAGAAAATGCGTACCAATTCACAAAATAAAGAAGAGATTTGTCAGAGAAAAAAGGATTGAAAAAATGGAGCGGGCAACAAGGTTCGAACTTGCGACCCCCAGCTTGGAAGGCTGGTGCTCTACCAACTGAGCTATACCCGCATTCACTTTTTCAAATGTCAAAGATGGTGGCGAGAGATGGATTCGAACCATCGAAGGTGTACACCGACAGATTTACAGTCTGTTGCCTTTGGCCACTCGGCAATCTCGCCATACTATAAAAAGAATGGAGCTGGCTATAGGACTTGAACCTACGACCTGCGGTTTACAAAACCGCTGCTCTACCAACTGAGCTAAGCCAGCCTTTTTTCCACGCTTTTTAACGTGAGGACTGTTTTAAACTCGAAGTTCAGCAAAATCAAGAATTTTTTATTCACCAATGCTGAATTTTATAGCTCAAACATACCAAGGAAGAGTCGTGTAATTCCTGCCGAGATATATTTACTGGCGATCTTGAAGAAGCTTGTGTCAGGTACAACTTCCATCACTACGCGGACCACATATTCCTTCTTCTCTTCATCATAGGAAAGGTACAGTGTGCCATTTTTTCTCTTCACACCTTGAAGAGAAAAGTCTTTATCTGTTTCAAAAGACCACGCAGTAACAGTACCAGAAACTTCTGGTAGTTCTTTATAAATTGATTGCTCAATGATCTCCATTCTATTCACCGGCCAAGGCGCATTCATAAAGTAACGAGCATATTGAGTCATTACTCTTCGACCGGCGAGAACTCGACTAGAAACGGTTCTAGAAGAAACCATGTTGATTTCGTCGGCACCATCTGTGTAATCAGTCCATCTTGAAAAGTCGGTGAATTTATCAATGATTTCTTCATGACCATTGAAGTTTTCAGCAACAAGTGTTGCAAAAAATTGAACTTCGATTGTCTTCTGTCCATTAACAGTTTTTGTACTCGATTTTGAACAATAGAAACCGCTATCAAAACAATCTGTTGGAATATTTGGAAGTGCAGAGTGTGCACTTATTGAAAATAAAGTTACAAAAACCAATATCACTAGTTTTTTCATTCTAAACCCGCTTTGTTGAATTGTGTGTAACCAGAGATAATCAAAGACTTCTCATTTTGAAAAGAATTTTTCCATGGCAACTGCTGCGGCAACTGATACGTTGAGAGATTTAATTGGCCCCTGAGGCACTAACGAGACGGTTCTTTTCACTACGCGCGAGACAGCATTGCTCATTCCAACATCTTCTGCCCCAAAAACCAGACAAACGACTGCATCATTCAAACCATCGAGTTGTTCTGGGCTATGCTCAGAAAATCCTATGACAACAACACCTTTTTCTTGAAGTTTACTTAAGGCCTTAGGCAGAGAGGCGCATTGAACAATAGGAAGATACTCAACCGCTCCACTGGCAATTCTACTAAAACCTGGTCCGCGACCAAAGTTTCCTTTAGTAGAAATTAAAATGGCATCGACTCCATAAAAAGCAGCCGTACGCATGATCGCTGCTCCATTATGGGCATCACTCACTTGATCAAGGCAGATAATTTTTTTGGCCTTTCCAGAATCAATTTCTGAAAAAAGATAATTAAGATCTTTTTCCACAAGACTTTCAACAACTAAAAAAATTCCTGAAGGGACTCTTTGATAGTTGAAACCGAGATCATCACAAAAGGCCTTCGCACGATCTTGAAGTTTGTGATTGTCCAAAATTTGAACTTCGCACTTATCTTCAATTTTCGACATTCCTGTTTTTTTAGAAAATTCTTTCAAACCTTCTTTCGTCGTAAAAACCCCATAGAGTCGCCTCTTGGGGTTTTCTAGTGCTTCTTTAATTGAATGAATTCCAAAAATAATATCTCTATCCAAACTATGCTCCAAAAGGATCTGCAGGCTTATCCTGAATTGTGTTGTCTTCCAGAACAAGTTGAACTGCGAGAAGTTCTTGAATTCTATCAATAACTTCTTCAGGCTTCACTTTGATTGAAGCACCATCTTTTCTTCTATTGATCTTGAGCATTCCATCTTCTTTGAAGTCTCTTTCACCTAGTACCAATTGAAAAGGTAGACCTAACAGATCAGCATCCTTAAATTTAAATCCAGGACCAGCTTTTCTGTCGTCATAAACAACATCGACGCCTGCTTTCATGAGACTTTCGTAGATTTTATCGGCCTGTACTTGGGTCTCGTCACCTTTAGCGATAACGACAAAATGAAGGTCAGCTGGAGCAATAGAAACCGGCCAAACTATACCTTTCTCGTCATGGTTTTGTTCGATACTCGCAGCAACCACTCGGGTGATTCCCATCCCATAACAACCCATCAATGGATGAATGGTTTTGCCGTTCTGATCGAGAACAGAAACATTCATCGATTTTGTGTATTTGTCACCGAGCTGGAAGATGTGTCCCGCCTCGATTCCACGTTTTGTATAAACTGGTTTACCTGATTCTTTATCAAGATCACCAACTTTCGCTTGTCTAAGATCGGCAACCTCATAACCTTTAATATCTCTTGAAGGTACAAATCCTTCAAAGTGCTTATCGGCCTGGTTAGCACCAGTAACATAGGAAGCATCTAGGTTGATTTCTGCATCGAAAACAACTTTGATTTCTTTTTTAAGGGAATAAGGACCAATGAATCCTTTTTCGAGTTGTAGCTCTTTCAATTCATTATCTGTAGCCGCCATGACGTGATCGCTCTTCAGATAAGCACCAAGTTTGATTTCATTGAGTTCATCGTCACCAAGTAACATCGCCAAAATAAAAGTTTCCTTATCGCCGGTGATTCCCTTGTATACAAGTGATTTCAACGAATGATGTTGTGGAGCTTTAAGGAAATTACACACGTCCTCGATAGTTGCCATGTTTGGTGTATCGACAACAGCAATTGCTTTCTGATCTTTATTCCAATCGAGTGGAGCTCTTTTAGTTTCTGCTTTTTCAATATTGGCGGCATAACCTGTTTCTGAAAGAATCAGGAGATCTTCTCCTGTGTCAGCAAGAATTTGGAACTCGTGAGTTTGTGAATCAGAAGAGGCCATCGCCCCTCCGTCAGCTTTAACAGGAACAAATTCGAGCCCCATTCTCATCAAAATTCTTTCATAAGCAGCAAACATTTGTGCATACACTTCATCGAGACAAGCTTTGTCAGTGTGAAATGTGTAAGCGTCTTTCATGATGAATTCTCGCGCTCGAAGAAGACCGAAACGCGGTCTAATTTCGTCACGAAATTTGGTATTCATTTGGTACAGATTGCATGGCAATTCTTTATAAGACTTAACACCTTTACTAAAGACATCAACAACCGACTCTTCATTGGTTGGAGAAAGACAAACGTCACTGTCACGCTTATCTTTGAATTTGAGCATTTCTGTCATCAGATCCCAGCGACCGGAAGATTTCCAGAGTTCACCTGGAGTCACCATGGTCATGAGAATTTCCTGAGCTCCAGCTCTGTTCATTTCTTCGCGAACAATTTTTTCTACCTTTTGAATGCTTTTAAGCCCAAAAGGGAGATAGTTATAGAGCCCGGCTCCTGATTTATGAATCAGTCCAGCCCTCATCATCAATTGATGTGATGGAACTTCAGCGTCTGCTGGTATTTCTTTATAAGTCTGCCAAAAGGCCTTCGAAAGTTTCATATCCTATTCCTCGTATCCTAGAGCAATGAGTTAGAATTACCCAATTTTCGGGGTAATGGCCATAAAAGTGTGAATGTTGGAGGAATTAATGAAAGCTTGGGGCGAGCCCAAGCGGGAGTTCAAAAGCCTGAACAGCTTCTTTCTCTAGAGAAGAAGCAGAGACAATCTGATATGCCGATTGAGTTTCAAGAAGCTTGCGACAAAGGAGATTGTGCAGGTTGTGACCAGATTTGAAGGTCGTGATCTTTCCAGCAATCTCATAACCAAGAAGACTGATGTCCCCTAGAGTATCAAGAATTTTATGTCTAACGAACTCGTCTCTAAAACGAAGTCCTTCTGGATTCATTACTTTGAAGTCATCAAGAACAATTGCATTATCAAGTGATCCACCCTTAATCAGGCCACGTCTTTTAAGAACGTCTACATCTCGAAGCATACCAAAAGTTCTAGCACGTCCAATTTCTTTGATGAAGTTTTCACAAGAAAATTCAAAAACCTTGTTTTGGGTCTTGATTAGTGGATGCGTGAAATCAATTGTTGAATCAATGATAAGTCTGCTTGCAGGCTCTATTCTCGCCCACTTGTCGTCAACTTTGACTTCAACTGGCTCAAGAACCACCAAGAATTTTTTAGATTTATTAAGAGTCGCTATTCCCGTGTCTTTTAAAACAAACACGAATGAAGCACCTGAACCATCCATAATTGGAACTTCAGGACCATTGATTTCTACGAAAACGTTATTTACGCCAAGTCCGTAAAGAACTGACAAAAGGTGTTCTACGGTGTGAACTGAATTCACTCCTTCACCTAAGGTTGTATTATTCTCAGTCGCACCAACTGTTGTGGCATCGGCCTTAAGAGTTTCTGCACCAGGAAGATCAATTCTTCTGAACTGAATACCAAAGTCCGCTTCAGCTGGATGAAGCGTCATAGTCACTTTCTTACCGGAGTGGATTCCAATCCCGGTAATGCTGACCTTTTTGGCTATTGTTCGTTGATAAAGCATTGATGTCCTACAATTTTCAGTGAGTTATTATTGTAAAGTCCCACTCAAGTTTTTGGCAAATATAAGTTCAGTATAATCGGTCAGTTAAAAATCCGACCAAACACTGCAAGTTTTGCCGCCAAAGCGATATTCAAAGTTTAACGCTTCTAACAAATTCTATGTCAAAGTTCGAGGGCCAAATTCCCAAATTGTAAAAAAGGGTATGATTTCAAGCCTTTCCCTAGTTTCCTTTTCGCACGATTGTTTTGAAGATTTTAATTTTTGCCAACATTTTGTTCCAGAGATGGAGCAAGTACTTGAAAGGGAGAGGTTTGC
>SBGE01000074.1 GCA_006226755.1 Deltaproteobacteria bacterium
GGTGAAGAATACTGGGAATTCGACGATGATCGTCCAGGCTCTCCTTACTCACAAAATAGAATTATTTGGAGCTACAATTCTGCTCCACCAAATGCAAAGAAATGTGCTCAAATAGCTTATAAGAAACTGACAGGATGGTTGAAAGATCATAACTCACCGGTCTTCAAGGTGATGAAAGGTTATCAAAAAGCCGGTGGAGTTGGCGGAATATACCTATGGGTAAATGATTATACCAAAGCACCAAAACAATCATTGAATCCAAGAAAGTCACAAGTTTGGATTTATGAGAATAGTCTCTATAAGTTTGAGTCAACTCTGATGCCAGATGGAACATGTCATACTCCAACTGAAAAGCAAATTGTGAACTACCTTAATGCCAAGATTGTGGCCAAAGGGATGGAAAGAATTGATACCGAACAACAACTCTCTTCTGATCATAGTGATTCGATCGGAGAAGTTGCTGTCAACAATTCCTCGCGAGGGGGATTTTGGGCAGGGATCAAAAGATTCTTCAGTTTTGGCGGTGGATCTGAAGGTAGTTCTTCATCTGGTGGATCTGGTTCAGCTCAGTGAGATACATAATCCTTGCTCTGCTGTTTCTAGCTCAGGCCCATGCTTCTTCCTATGAAGAATGCTTCTTTGAAGCAGAAGTCATCAAAGAAGATAAACTTGAATATGAAGTGAAGATTAAAAAAATACTTAAAGAAGAAGGGCACATTATGAATTGTGCCCGCTTTGTTGGCTCAAGAAAAATACCTTTGAAAAATCCTAAAGATCTAAAGGATAAAAAGTCTTTCAAGCTTCGTTATTGGACTTACAGTGGAATGGGTCCTAATGGTCCAGTCGGTAGCACCACTTGGGAAGTCCTCAATAAAGATCAATCTTCCAATAAATAATTCAAAGAAAATTTACTTCCTGCAATGGATTCAAACAATTCTTCATAGCGATAGCGACCAGAAGGAGAGATCACTTTTTCCATCAAGAAGTTCCCGAATTCGAGTGGCTTTTCATGAATGTCAGCGAGTCCTGTTTGCTGGCAGAAAACTTTTTTCAACATGGCACAAGTCACGTCACCCATGAAGTAGTTATGCAGGTAAATTGGGTGAGTGGTATGATGGATCAAGAAGGCCCAAGGTGGTTCTCCTGTAAAATCATCGATTCCACCAAGCTCTTTCATGTATTTAAGACGAAGGTTTTTAATATCATCATGAGTTTCAAGTTTTTCAATAAAGAGTGCTTGATCAAAGAGAATCCGATCGACATCGAGAAGAGTTGTCATTTTATTCCAACTCATAAGAGCGTTAAATTCTGCTTCAGCTTTTTTTGTATCAGAAAACATTCCATCAAAGAAAGAGGGGTGGTAGATAAGATCTCCAAAGAGATTCGCTAACCCTTCTGAGATAATTCCACTGATTCCCATATTCATGATGTAATCATCGGGATCAACACTACCGTAATGAACAGCGTGACCTGCTTCGTGCATCAGAACCCAAAAGTGATGAAATTCATTGTTAACGTTGGCTAGAATCCGAGTATCTTTTCCGTAATCGATTGTGAAGTTGTAGCCCCATTCTGACTTGTTCTTTCGCGGGAAAACATCAAAAGTCACATTCTTGGAGTCAATATCAAATCCGAAGCGGCCGAACATGTCTCTTATTGGATCTTTGAAGTTCATCATGTCGACATCGGCATTTCTTGAGGGGCAGATCTTCCCAGACAAATAGGAAATGTCCCATGGTTTAAGCTCATCTTGACCCAAGTACTTCTGAGCAAATTCATTTTTCTTTTTATTGATTGAAGGCAAGGCCCCTTTTGTCCTTTCTTCCCAGCCCTCAAATACTGAAGGGGAGAGTTCATCTACTTTCAGTGCATATTCGACAAAGTTTTTGGATCCATATAACTTTGCATATTCTCGTCTGAGCTTATTCAACTCTAGGAAGCCTCCATCAAATAGAGGCTGATTGACTTGGGATTTCGACTCCCAAGCTTTCCTTCTGATTTGAGGATCATCATTTTTTGAAAATAGTGAAGATATTTCGGTAGAGGATACTTCTTTGCCATCAATGGTACATCTATGATTATTCAAAATTCCTGATAGCTTATTCTCCACCTCAAAAATTTCATCATCAAGCTTATTGAGTTCTTCACTTAAATGATATCCCTCAAAAGAATTGAAGAGGATTTCTACTCTTCGTTGATCGTCAGGAGAGAGAGTTCCACTTTTTTCTTTAAATTTTCGAATGAGATCAAAATTATTTTTGTCTTTATAAATTGTCATCAATTCTTCACGAGCAGACTCGATTTCAAAATCAAGACCCGTGGTGTAGTAAGTCCAATTTAGCTCTGAATAACGTACTTGTTTTTCACGAATCTGATTTGAGAGATCAATAAGTGGCTTGATGTCGGACATAGCGTTTCCTTGTGCTTTTTCTTTTCAAAAAAGTATAATTGATAAGATGAAAAAGAACTCCCTAAAAACAATTTTGCTCAATCAAGTTGGTGGCTCAAGAATTGAAACCATTATTGAAGCGGGAATCATCCTGTCTGGAGTTAGTTCACTGGTGTACCTGGGTATATACAAATTTCAATGGTTTAAATGGAAACATGTGGGATATACTGTAGCAATATTGTTACTTATTCTTACCCTGTTAAGTATCTGGGGAATTTACTTGGACCGCAAAGAGAGAAAAAACGATGAGCGAGATTGAACTGATCATTGAAAAACAAATCGAAGCCTACAACAGCAAGAATATCGATGGCTTTTGTGAGTGCTATACCGACGACATTATTTTGGCCGTCAAAGGTGATGTTAAACTTCAAGGTTTAGATAATCTCAGAGAGTATTATTCCAAACTCTTTCAAAGCTCACCAAATCTAACGGCTACAATTCTGGAAAGAACTGTTCTTCAAAATCACGTTATCGATATTGAAAGGGTTTCTGGTCGTTTGAATTCTGCTCATCCAACAACAGTTACAGCCAAGTACACCGTTCGTGACAATCAGATTTCACGAGTGGACTTCATGGATTACAAAGAAGAGTAGTTCGCTGGTTCATCTGCACAGTGATAAGCTGGTCCACCAATTAAGCGAAGTGAGTTATACATGAGCTTTGCCCAATTCTGACAGACTTTTTGATTCGGGGCTTGCTCGCATCCTTCAAGTGCTGTTCTTAGAAAAAGTTGATCACAATCTCTTCGCTCCAATCCATTCGTTGAAGGTTCATGATGATAACAAAGATCGTGGACCACGCATGCTTTGAAAAAATATTCTCGATGTCCTCCTGTAGGGCCAGAACACCCATTAACAAATTGAAGATCACCTTGACTGTTAAAATATTCGCAAGTTCTTACTGGAAGTTTTAATCCAGACTTTGGACAACGGTACGATCGATGCAATTCCCCATTAACTGCTATACAAAAATCAGCAAGCTGGTCTCCGTATACAGGTAAACTTGTGAAAAATAGAAAGAGGATTAGCTTCTTCAATTGTTCTCCTTTTAAGTTAATAGAATACGCAAGACTGAGAAAAGATTCAAATTCAGTTCTTAACTATGAGTAAAATGACTATTCTCCATTAATCAACTGGGAGCGGGACTATCTATGTGAATTAACACTTTTTTCTTGGCCAAATCAGGTCAATATTAAAGTTCTTGCTACTTGCACAGATAAAGGATACATTGACGATATCTTAGCTTTCTTATAGCTCATTGTGGTTTTCATCCTGACTTATAATTAATCAAAAGATTTAGAAAACTGATGGATTTTTAAATCCATTTGCACAGTTGTGTTTTTAAACACCTTGTGAACTTATGTTTGCGTCAAAAAGCGCAAGAAGGGCGAATTGCGTCCTTTTATATGATGTCGAATGCCTCTTACTGGTAGACGATCTTAATTACCTCGGAGGTAAAAAATGAGTACAAAATTGTATGTAGGAAATCTTTCTTATGAAATCGAAAACGCTGATCTTGAAAACCTATTTTCAGCTAGTGGAACTGTTGTGACAGTTAATATCGTAAAAGATAGAGACTCTGGTCGAGTCAAAGGCTTTGGCTTCGTTGAAATGACAAATTCAAGCGAAGCTAATCTTGCGATTGAAAACTTAAATGAAACAGAATTCATGGGAAGAAACATTAAAGTAAACCTGGCTTTAGAAAACAGGAACTCTCGTCCAAGAAACGATAGAAGATACTAAATAATGTAGGGCCTCTAATAGAGGCCCTTTCTTTTTCCTCAAGGAGACCGGTATATGAGTAGATCTCGAATAACATCGACAAAAAGACAAAGAGAACAAGCAAAACGAGAGAAAAAAGAAGAAAAGCTTGCTCGCAAAAAAGCTAGAGAACTTGAAAAGGAAGAGCTCTCTCAGATAAACGATGATGGATTATTGTTGGAATCAACTGACCATGGAATTGTTGAAGTCATCTAAGAGACAAATCAGGGAGCTAAAGTCTGTCATGATTCTTTATTTGATGAACTTATCGATCAGGCCCTTTACCTTTGAGTCTTTCAGGGTAAAACTCCAAATCTTTGGGGCGAGGTCTATAAAGAAGGATCTTCAATATTCGAAGGCTTATAGATTATGGCCGTAATAGCAATAACCAAAAGAGGAATTCCTCCTGCAATCACACCTTGAAAAATCTCAGACTCGATATATCGATTTAAGAGTACAAGAGATAGGACTTGAATGCCAGCGCCGGCCAATAGTCCTTTGCCAAGAATTGAATTGGCCTTGTACCAATTCTCATCTGAGGCCAGAGTTGAAGCTGTTCTATAGCCTATCCATCCATTGCGCGTAATTTGCTTTTTCGTGAGTTTAAAGCCCAAAAACACAAATATTAAAATTTCAGCAATAATAAAATAAAGCATATCTCACCTCAGAAGCTAACCTAGCATAATCCTTAATAGATAAAACAACTTTACGTGTCAAGGAGAGCTGGGTCCTGCTTACATTGTTTCAAATCTAGAACAAAAAACTGGCACAGGATTTGCTCAAGTCTCCTATGTATACCGATTTATTGGGAATAAGGAGAATGTATGTCTAGGAAATTTAAAGTTTTTTTACTGCTGAGTTTACTGTCCATAAGTAATGCTTTTGCCGAGCATTCACAAAAAGATGTGATTAAAGGTGTGTTCTTTGGTGCCGGTCCTATTGCAGACAAGATCGATTATATTAAGAAAAATTACTCACTCAAAAGCAAGATCACAAAAAGTGATTTGGACAGAGCAAATGACTTTGTCGATAAGGCAGCAGCAGAGATTATTAAAAATAATCCGCAGTTTTCATCTGAATTGACTAAAGCAGTGAATGAGAAAGATCTTAATGAAGTGCTTCACAGTCTTGAAAGGGCAGACACTATCCTTACTTCTTTTGAGCAAGGACGTGAGCACAAAGACAAGGCTACTGTTCTTGTTACCGCTCCAGTTCTTGTATTGGATGTTGCACTTACTCAAATTGCCATCGTTAAAAGTAAAGATGCCTCAGAAAACAATTTACAAGAATTGGCATTGAGAAGGTTCGACACTAAAGACTCAATCTTGCACAGAGAGCAACTGGCCATGGAGCTTGTGGGAGATCTTTAAAATGAGAAAGTTTTTTGATGGTCTTACATTGATATTTTTTGCAATAACGTTAGCAGTGTATCTACCTGCAAATAACCTCGTTAAGTCTTCTAAAGTTAAAGAGAACTTTATTGCCTTTCTTCCGCAAGGATGGGCCTTTTTTACAAAAGACCCTCAAGAAGTGAAGGCCATTGCTCACCTCGTAGAAAATGAGAAGCTGGTTGAGTTCAATAAGACTGGAAATAGAGGAGAGTATATTGCAGGACTGAGAAGAACTCAAAGAGTTCTTGGAAGAGAAGTCTCTGATGTGCTGGACCAGTATTCTAAGTCTGATAGGAAGATGGAATTCAAAACAATTGAAGAGGCCCTGAAGGCCGATGCCATCAAGATTGCAAATACATCTGTAACAAGACAACTTTGTGGAGATGTTTTGGTTAATCTTTACAAGGAAACTCCATGGGTGTGGTTTTCAAATAATATTAAAACGAGACCAGTGAACAAATATTTGAAGCTGGAGGTGGAATGTGAATAATCAATTTAAAATGATTTCTATTGCAAGAGCTTTAATTGCTTTTTCAACACTATTGATCCTTCTTCTTAATAATGATGCAACAATGTTTGGGATTGGTAATGGAGTGGAGCTTTTCACAAATAACTTTGGAAAATTGAATCTCTTTTTCCTCTTTGGCGTTGAGAAAATTTGGTTAGCAAAAGTTATTGCTGTTTTTATCTTGCTTACGAGTATCATTGGATACCTGCCTCGATTTACTATCATTCCTCAACTATGGGTTCACTGGAGTTTTATCAATGGTTCAATCAGTATTGAAGGTGGTGATCAAGTAGCTTATTTGGTTATCTTGTTTTTAACACCAATTTTCCTATTGGATAAGCGATTGAACATGTGGAGAGAAATCAGCAAGAATTACAGTAAATTTGAGATGGAGCTGATTCGATTTTGTTTGAACTTGGTGAAGCTACAGGCCATGGTGATCTACTTTGTCGCAAGTGTTGGAAAATATCCTGTTGAGCAATGGTTGAATGGGACTTCAATTTATTACTGGTTCATTGATCCAACTTTTGGTCTTCCAGATTATTTGAAAACAATCGTCCTTCCTTTGTTGAAAAATGGATGGTTTATTTTTGCTGCAGGATGGTCTGTCCTTATTTTGGAGCTAGTCTTGGCCACAGGTTTCATTATCAAAGAGAAGTTCAAGAAGTACTTGTTTGTTGGAGGCGTTTTGCTCCATTTCTCGATCTTTCTGGTTCATGGACTACCAAATTTCATGCTTTCGATGATAGCATTACTGACAGTTTATTTATTGGTTGATTTCAAAAAAATGGAAAGTCAGATATGAAAAAAGTTTTACTGATTCTGCTCTTACTCCCAGCTTTTAGTCAGGCAAATGTGCTAGAGCAAATATGTAAAGACAATGGAGTTCTGAAGAAACAGCAGTTCTCTGAAAATATTTTAAGCCAGGTCGATTTTGATTCAGGTTTGAAGTTACCCATCGGGAATTTATTTAAAAGTTTGGGGAATTGTAAGAGTGTTGAGTCAAGCAATGGAGAAATGAAGTTTGAGTTTGAGCAACATGTGATTTCAGGAAAATATGCTCTTAACAATGGTCAATTAACCAGCATTTGGTTTGCTACACCGCAGTTAAAAAGTAAAAATCTTGATCAACTTTTTGCTGCCCTAAAAGGATTGAAGCATCAGACATCGTATTATTACACTTCTGGTAAAAAGAAGTTCGAGTTCAACGGATCTAAAAAAATGTATGTTGCTTCCTCTGCCAAATTACATGTTCTCGATGAGCTCAAGTCTTGTATAAAGAAAAAGAAATGTTCAAATGATGATGTTCTGGTTTTGAGGAAGGAGCTTAAAACTTCTCCAAGTGGAGAACTTCAGAGTTGGCCGGATGATTCTAAAATATTGGTTTCTTCTGCGGCGAATTTGATGATTTCCAAGAGCGACAATACCGCCACAGATCTCGTAATTGATTATTTAGCGAAAAAGAAAATGAAAAAGTTTCGCTCTATGCAGCAACGTTTCATTGATCTTTATGCTCCAACTTCTAAAACATTTGGTCCTGAGGATTATAAAAAAGTTGATTTAAGTAAGTATGCTTCTAGTGGTGGTGAAAAAGAGAGTACAGAAAACTTGTGTATGTTGATTCTAAAGCTCAAAGACTCAAAGGAATTATCAATTAATACAGATGGCATCGATAAGTTTGAAAGAACTTTATATAAAGGTGGTTCTAGGTTTGGGGTTCTTCAAAAGACTTATGCCTGGATTGATGAGAATAAAAACTGGAATTGCTTGTCTGTTACTCTGAATGATCCGAATGGCGTTAATAATACTGAAGCCTCAAAAATTATAAGTAATATCGTTCTTTAAATTCAATTCTAAATAATTTCTAACGCACAAGCTATCTTTCTAAAGATGACTTGTGCGTTTTGTTTTCACTTCCTCTTTTTATTTCCGTTTCAATTCTAGAACAAAAAATTGGCACATGAATTGCTAGAAGACTGAACAAGAAAAGGAAAAAAGACATCAATTAAATGTGTCAGAACCAAAGATAGGAGTGAGTATGTTTTCTAAATTTAAATTGATCGGACTATTGGTACTTGTAACAATGAATAGTGCATTTGCTAATGTTTCACAAAAAGATGTGATTAAGGGAGTCTTTTTTGGTGCAGGGCCAGTTGCTGAGAAAGTCGACTATATCAACAAGAGTTATTCTCTAAAGAACAAGCTTAATGCTGAAGAACTTAAGCAAGCTGAAATTCTAGTTGAAGAACTGAGTAAAAGAATTATTAAAAAGAATCCTCAGTTTGCAAAAGAGTTGACTGAAGCTGTTAACAAGAAGGACATGATTGAAATTCTTCATCAGTTGGAAACTGCAGATACTGTTCTAACTTCTTTTCAGCAAGACTTTTTGGGAGAAGCTAATAATGAAGCTGGCATGACTGTCGCTGTTGCTGTTGTTGCTGTAGCCGCTGCTGCTGTTCATAACGTTGCTGCAGTCACTAGTATGGTTGTTGTTGCAGTTGCTGCTGCTGTAAAAGTAGCCCTAAGAACCATTGATACTGAAGATTCTCTTATGCATAGAGAATTACTTTCAATGGAATTGGTTAAAGGTCTCTAATCCAAGTTTAATTAATTTCTCGTCTGGGCCCAGCTAAAAGCTGGGCTATTTTGTTTAAAAAGATTGGATTTGATGAATTCAATACTTTATTAGGGGAGAGTTTCCTTTTATAATAGGGGTATGAGTTCAACAATTACCTTCAAAGAATTCGCAATTTTTGTTCAGATGGGAAAGATTTCTGATGCCTCCATGGCCCTTTCAGTTATTCTTGACCTTGATGATGATGTTGCTGAACAGGCCACTCAGCATTTTGTAAAACAATTAAGTGCTGATCCTAATTTTATGATGAAGCTAATGGGTCTTCGGTCACAATTAGAAGTTTCAAATAATGCCGCAATGATGACATTGATCGAATGTTTTAATTTAAATGGCGCAAACCTAATCCTTGCCCTCCAGGCAGCAAAGAAAATTGTCGATAAAAATTAGTAGTAATTTAAGAATTGTTTCCTAGTTATTATTTGCACTCGTAAATTATCTGAGTGTCACAAACATACTTTCTTTTTTTCTTTTTTGCGCAAATTTTAACAATTGTTTTATAGAACATTTTGTTATGGATTTGTAATATTTCACAGAACGTAGGATTATTTTCTAGAAATCGTTTTTCACCAACTAAAAATAGCTGAATGGAGTGAAGCTTGCAAAGGTCTACTGTAAGATCTTCTGGCATTACTGTGTATAAAGTTGCACCATAGATTTTATTTTCTCCATTTACTTTATAGGTATCAATTTCTTCTACATCACATACATCACACATATGACATCTCCTCTTTTTTTCCGATTATAGAAAACTTTTTCAAAAAAAAAAAAAATGAGGACTAAAAAAATAAAATCAAATGTAATGTGAATCAAATCCAATAGTTAGAATAATATTGCCACTGAAGTTTCACTTAAAATTATTAAATGACTCAAGTTGTTGTTTTTATTGGGGTTAGCTAGCAAAAAAGAGC
>SBGE01000054.1 GCA_006226755.1 Deltaproteobacteria bacterium
TAATCGGTGATGAAAGGCTCAACCCCGAAGTTTTCCTGAAGATCGGCCAGTGCGGCTTGGGAAAAGGGAATGAGGGAGTTGAGTCGTAAATCCAAGTGGTCCAAGGTGATTCCTCCCAAATAAACACGAAGCTGAATAAGAATCAAATTGTCATCGTTGAGAGCAAATCTGTAAGGAACAAAGAAAGTTGCATTTTTATTGAGTAGAAAATGCAAGAGAGCACGTGAAGGAGCTTCGACCCGTGCAATGGCGGCTTCATGCCACAAAAAGAATTCGCCATCCTTGTCGGAGTAAATTGAATTGTAGATTGAGATTCCTGGGTCACATTGAGTCGACCAGCAGACTCGTTTTCTTGACTCATCCATTTTCTCGACAACTTTATAATCAATTTGCTCATCTAAGAGCCAGTTACGAACCAGGCCGATTTGTTCAGCAACATCATTGAAAGCTGGGCTTAGGCCAGTTACTTGAGCTGTCGGTTCATGTAAAATGCCAATACGTCTTCTCATTCCCATAATGTCTCCTTTTTGTGGTGTGAGCTCATTATAACCATCGCCTGTCTCAAGAAATGAGACAAAGGGGGATTTCCTGTATTTTTATAGGAAATCCCCCGAGGATTACACTCCAAGGGCGTTTCGCATTTCATTCGAAAGCGCATACCCCTGGGATTGGTTCAACTCATGACGGACAAAGATAGGAGGTCTGTCATTTTTGGTTGTCGTCAGATCATTCAATAATTTATACCGCTGAGAACGGCTAGGATCCCCGAGCAATTGGAAAAACTCCTGCTCTTCAATCCAGTGATCTTCCCTTTCCAGTAATTTGAGTACCACCATTAATACTCGATCCGTTTTGGTTAAACCCATTTCATTCTGCATACGTGCCCCCTTTGAATAGGTCAGAACTCAAAGAAGATCCCAACGGCCACATAATCTTTGTTGGAATTGCTGAGATCCACTTTTCTATAATCAATCTGAAGTCCCTTGGTTCTGGCACTATTGAATGGAAGAAGTACTGTTCCTATTGCACCAACACCATGAGACTCTTTTTCTATAATGGTTTTTGTTTTATTTTCTGAATACGAATAGTTGTAATCATTATTCTTTTGAATGGTCTTTTTTCTATAGAAGCGATAGTTATATTCACCTCCTACTCCTATGGAGAAAAAATCATTTCTAAAAGGCCAAATCTTAAAATTAGCACTGCCGTGAAAGAGAGACTCTGTATTAGGGTCAGAAGTTTCTCCTGACTCGTCGTACATATAATGAGCATCAACACCTAGACTGAACTTTCTGACATAGTGTCTGTCATAGCTGAAAGGGATGAGATGAAACCAGGTCTTTCCTTCTTCATTGACGACAGGGCTGTAGGTGAAGCGATGTTCTTCCGACTTTTCAGAACTGAAGATAAAATTCATGGATCTGACAAACCAATTGGGGGTATTGTCGGTCGCAACTTCTCTTTTGGGTTCTGGAATTTTCTTAAGATAAATATTTCTTGCTGGTGTATTTTGATTTGAACGCACCACAATTTTTTGTGTTTCAGAAAAATAACCAGGCATTTCATAACGGACATCAAAATTGCCTGGCATGTAACGGACTCCCAGCAAGGGAGACTTTCCGATCTTTTTGTTTTCGATATAGATATCCGCCCCAACAGGAGTGGTGATAAAGTTAACAATCCCTTCAAGAGGTTTGGCCTCTTTGAGTCTTTTCTGTTCAATGGCAATGAATGATTTGGGATATTTGATCTGGCGCCAAAGCTTATAACTGCCGTCTTTATTTCGCTCAAAAAATTCCTGAACTGGAGTAATTCCTTTTAAATTGATTTCATCTTGGTGAATCAATAGAGATTCACTGTGCTCAACTTTGTTGAGATTGGCGTGAAAGTTTGCGACTAACTTTTGGTTGAAACCAAAATTATGCCTAACCGCTTCTTTAACCGCCTCAAGGTAAGCTTCTTCTCTGGCGCTCGTTAAACTCTTTCTTCCATCAGAAACACCCACATAAAAATGATCCAGAGGAGTTTCTTTGAAAGTGGTCTGAACCCAAGAGGGCAAGCCCTTGCCCGAGGAATCTTCCCCCGAGCAAGGATTTGCAAACCAAAGGAGTAATATGACAACAGAGGTGATCTTCATTGATTACACCCCAAGCTTTTGGATTTCTCTGGTCATGTGATCGTCAATCTGTTTTTTAAGTTGTGGTGAAAGTCCTTTGCCTTTGTCCAATGCAGATCTAATTGCGCGGCGAAGTTCACTCTCTTCAATAGAGATCAACGAATAAATTCTTAACTTGTAGACTTTGGAACCGACCTCATCAAAAGTTTCAACTTTTTCCCAGTAACGCTCTTCGGACTTCACTCCATGAATCAAGTTCTTCGAAACTTCCGATCCATAGAATGTCACCAGCTGTCCACTGTCTGAAACGCCTTCAGAGACATTCTGGAGGATGAAGGCCATATCATCTTGAATCTCTCTTGAGATCTCAAACCTGGCGTTATTGTCAGAGACTCTCACTGCCGCAGAGATTCGACTTTCAACCGGAAGCTCTGCAAAACCGACAGCGTAGACACGTCCTTTTTTCTTGAACATGGTTTTAGAAAGACTGGCCCACTTTGGGCTATCTCCCATATCATCCATCCGAACGATGACTTTTTCTCCCATGCTGCCACAAGATGCAATCGAAATAAGTACCAATAATAGAATCAAATGTTTCATGTAATCCCCTTCGTTATTAACGTTCGATAAATCCGTCGACTTTGCGACCCAGTTTTGATTTTTTAACCTCTCCAAAAACCTTGCCCATTGTTTTGATCGAAGCATCTCGTCCCTGTTTTATTGGAACAGCGATGTGATCTTTGAAAAAATAAGATGGTGATGCCACCATGGCGACCATCACACAGGTCAAGATCTTGTTTCTGAGTATCCAGTAAATCATATGTTGACTCCGACGATGAAAATGAGAGCGGCCTCTATAACCTCCCCTGCTAAAAAATGAGGAAGTCTCTCTTTCATCCATTCAGGTCCGGGTAGTCTTCGAACGTTCTGCATGAACCCGTCCCAATTTAGTAGTCCCTTTCTGATGGCCACACTCCAGGCCCAAGGAACTAGCACCATGCCTACTCGCTCTGTTCCCGCGTGAAACGCTAGGAGAAGATAGGCGATGAGAATAAAGCCTCGTGCTCCAGGTCTCATTCAATAGCTTTTCTAGATTCCTTCATCTGCCCTCCTTTCCCATAAGAATAAAAGGGAGGTGTCTCGTTTCTTGAGACAACTCAGACTTGATCTTTAATTTTTTTGGGTAAAAAAATGCCCTGTGGTTACAGGGCTTTAGAGTTATTTAGCTTTTTTCTTCTCTGAAACTTGATAGCTGTCTGGAGCATCTGGCGGGACATTTTTCCCGAGGGCGGCTGCTGCTTTTTTTATAAAGGCTTCCTTAAGCTCTTTAGGCCCAACGATTTCTACACATTCAGCATAAGTGAAAAGTTGTCCAATGAACTCATTGTGATTGGTGTATTTAAAAACATAAAAATCATATTCGTCGGTGCATAGGTTTTTTTCAGGGCGTGCACTCATAAAAAACTTCTCTTGAAGAATTCTTCGAAATTCGCCGTACACTCTGATTTCTGCTTCCTGATAACTTCCATCTTCACTAGCGATTAATCCACTTGTCCACTTATAACGTTCAGAAGGATTCCATTTTGAAGCCGAAGGATACGTAAAATCAGTTGTGTTTTCTTCAAAATTATCGATACGAGAAATCTTATAGGATCTAATCATCCATTTTTCTTCGAGGTGTTTCCATTCCTCTCCTAAGAGATAAAGATCATCGCGATACTGACAAAGCGATAGAGGACGAACTTCTCTTCGAAGTCCGGCATCAGGATCATTAGGAGATGGATACCAGAGAGAAATTTGTTTATTTGTCAGAAGTGCTGTAACAATTTGCTTCAGCCATTCAGTCTGATGTTCATCAAGTGATTTCGCCTGTACTTTTGAAAGATAGAAAAACTTTCGTTGAAGTTCTTTCACCTTATCATCATCAACTTCACTTTCAGGCATTGGAACATCGCCGATCGCGGAGTCGAGAAGGTAGCCCATATGTTTGTAGGCCTCTAAAAAATATTGAGTTTCTTGAGAAATTCCATCAATATCGTTAACACTGCCTTTCAAAACATAATAATAAGAATCGTTTTCACCTTTAACATGGTTTTTATTTTTGATTCTGGTGAGAAAAGCATCTGGTCCATCACACATGGCCACTCTGTGGTTGTGTAAGTTGGCCCTAGTGACACCTAAGATTTCTTCAAATCTCTTTTGACCGATTCTATTAGAGGGAGATTGAATAATCTCCCTGATTATTTGCACGTATTGGCTACCTTTCTTACTCATACATTCCTTTTCGGACTATTTTCATCAGGCATTAGGAAATAATTATAAATGCCTGTAATCACTAGGCTACTTTGACCTCCATAGGAGCTCGATTCCCTAGTTGAATCACCTCAGCCAGATATTCGTAAGAAATTTCAGAATCATCCTTACTGGCCTCTTTTGGCTCATTCCTAAGCTTGAGAATTTGATACAGTTTATGAACAAGGGCCGAGAAGAATTCAGGGTCGTGGACAACCTTTGTTGCAGAGATCAAAAAGTTAAGTGCAGTTTCGGCCTTTCCTTGGAGACCTAAAATCACACCAATCAGACTGACTGAGATTTTATCTTCTACTCTTTTTTCAAGACATTTGATCAGGCGTTTTTTAGCAGAGACAAGTTTACGTTTGTACTCTTTTTTACATCTTCGTTTTGCTCTAAGAGCATCATCAAAATCACACAGTCCATCATAGAGAAGAATCTCTCCCTCCATAGGGTGTCGATCATTATCTTCATCATCCCAGTCTTTGGCCCTAATCAAAAATTTATCGATAATCTTCCATTTGGAGGTCTCATCAGATAACCCTAGAGTTCGTCCAGCTTCTTTCATTCTTCTTCGATGGGTATGAAGATACTCTATCCAGTGACTTCTAAAGTTCATGGCTAAAATCAATGACTCCTTAGCAGAAAAGTACATTACTGGATGATTCATATGTTGCCTTGTCTGCTTCCAGGTCAATCGTAGTGAATCATCTTCATCTTTTCTCTCGCCACAAATATGAACGAGGAGTTTTCTTGTTTTCTTTCCTCCTCCATTGTTTTGCATGAATTGGCTCATTGAATTGATGTTCACAGGTAACTCATGAAGTCTTTTCGAGAACATACTGTCCAATTGGTCCCTTCGATACTTGCGCATCTTCAGAACTTTCTTGGCCTGATTCCATTGCTCAGGATTCAAGTTTCTAAATTGTTTGGGTCTCGACTCTGCCGGTCCCCACCAAGTAGCATAATTGTTTTTAAACAAGCCCATTTCCCCCTCCTCGACTTGTTTTAAGACTAACAGTGCTCTGTCTCACAAATCGAGACACCTCAAAATTATTCTGACTTTGATCAGGGAGGTTAAGAATGAATGAAGAACAAAAGTCTGCGGAAGAGCTCTTGAATGAATTTGAAAAACTTCTAGGAGATGGTCCTCGTACCTTGTCTTCCAACAGCTACATTTCAGATCATTGGCTGTCATGGAAAACACTCAATTTTGTAAAAACCCTTTTGTTCAACACTAAAGATAAATGTGTCTATGCTATTTTAGAGCTCACTCTGAGTCAATTGGACAAAACTGGTTTTGATTTTCTCTTCAATGAAGTCGTTTCAATAATTACGGATTACTTCGAAGAGCTTCGAAAAGTCTCAAAAGTCTTTCATGTTCCGAGAAACGAAATCGATCGTATCCTCGATGAAATTGAAGAAGATAAAAGAGCGATTTCACCATATCTCAAATACATCAGCAGAATCTGGGAGTCACATAAAGAAGCAGGACTCCTTTGCACCAAGGCCTTAATGAAAGCAATTCACCTTCAGCAAAGAGAGCTTGATTTGGAAAAAGAATCGGAGTTTCGTGATAGACTCACGGCTATCGGTGAGACTTTTGATTTGAATGAACTGGAAAAAGACATCATCGTCTTCCTCTATCTACTTGAAGAGGATAGCGGCTTTGATGAGAACCTGGCCAATAGCCTTGCTATGAACAATTTCAGTAAATCGACTCCCTTCTATGAATTCCTGCTCAATTCAGATCGTGTCACGATTCGAAACATTCTCAATAAGAACAGTAAATTGAGTAATATAGGAATGATTGAATGTTCTCCACGAAGAAGTACAGGAACTATTGAGTTATCTGGACATGTCACTGAATATTTGACCGGACTCGATGATCGTCACATAACTGACATTTACTTCAAAAAGCCTTGTGTAAAAAGACAAACACTTGCCTTGGAAAGGCATAATATTGATCCCAAAGAAATGGAGATCATTAAACTTCTTTTACAATCTCCTGGTGGCAAAAACATTCTTCTTCATGGAGAACCAGGAACAGGCAAGACTGAATTTGTTCACTCATTGGCCGAAGGATTGGGGATGAACCTACATCTGATTACTTCTCATAATCCGGATTCCAGATACCCCGGAAGTCATAGGAAAAGTGCCTTAGCAGCGGCCAGAAATCTTCTCAACAGGCCAATGGATTTGATTTTGATTGATGAGTGCGATGACATACTCAATTTGGAAGATGAAATTTTTAATAGCCGTGGGGAGAAGGCCTGGATTAATACCTTCCTTGAAGAATCGGAAGTTAAAATCATTTGGGTTTCAAACAAGTCTTCGAGCATTATGAGCTCAACGAAAAGACGATTTAATTATTCATTGGAATTTCAGCCTCTCGATTCAGTAAAGAGATTAAATATATGGGAAAACCAAATTAATGAAACTCAGATCAATTTGTTCACAAAGAATGAGCTTGAAGAGTATGCTGGGCGGTTTGAGGTCAATGCTGGTGGAATTGCTTTAGCTCTCAAAGATCTCCAAAGAATTATGGAACTGGAAACGAACACCGAGAAACTCAAACTGGCCCTTGAGCAAATTCTGGTAAGACATCAAAGCTTTGCCATAGGCTACAGAGAAAGATTGAGTGAAATCAATAAAAATTACGATTCTTCTCTTCTCAATACTGATCAGTCTACCAGACTTCTTGAAACAAAACTTCAGCGCTGGCTTGATTCAAGTGAGATTCGAAAAGTTATCACCAATTTTAACATCCTCTTCCAAGGTCCATCAGGTACAGGAAAGACAGAGTACGCAAAATATCTGGCTAAAAAACTTGGAAAAAAATTATTAGTCAAAAGAACGAGTGATATTTTGGACAAATACCTAGGTGGAACAGAACAAAACCTTGCCTCAATTTTCTATGAGGCCGAAGAAACAGATTCCATACTCTTTCTTGATGAAGCCGATAGTCTTTTTTTAGATAGAAAAAGTGCAGATAGACATCATCAGATCCAGCAAACCAATGAGATTCTCATGCAAATGGAAAACTTCAAAGGGATTCTCATTTGCTCTACGAACGCAATTGATTCAATGGACTCAGCGGTCATAAGACGTTTTTCTATAAAGATGGGCTTTGACTACTTGTCATCGGAGGGGAAAGAGAAGCTGACTCTTCTTCTTTTTGATGAATATCAATTTTCAAAAGAAGATTTGCTAAAAGTAAGCAGCATTCAAAATCTCACCCCAGGTGATTTTAAAAATGTCTTTCACCGTTCACTCCTGGAAGAAGAGTTGAATAAAGATGATATTATTGAGGCATTAGAGAAAGAGGCATCTTTCAAAAGAGAAAATAAACTTAAAATCGGGCTATGAGTTAAGACTCATTAAGATCTGAATATCGTCTCGTGTAAGTTCTCCGACGATCTCCAGTTCTTTTTGAGGAAAATCTGAGGAATTGATATGTTGAAACACAAGTTCAGCAATCTCAATAGTTGGAGAATAATAGAGTTCAGAATCTTGATCTCGAAGTAGAGATACAATCTTTTGGATAATCTCTTTCTTTTTTGTATGAAGGAGATCTTTTTCTTTTTCTTCAAACTGTTCTTTCATTTTTTTTCTCCAAGAGGACTTTCATACCACAGCCATAGACTTAGCGGAAAGAACAATGCCCAACTGATAAAGACTCCAGATATAAAAAGAGGCAACTCTCCGGGTGTAATACTACCAAGCCTGGCACCACCGAAGTAGGCCATGACTCCTCCAAGTCCACCAACTATAACCTGAATAATTTTAGAAAACGTTACCAATTTGTTGAAGATATCTCCGTAATAAGCAACAAATATCCAAAATAGAGTATTGATCCATATCGGTAGTCCGGGTTGATGATAGCTTAACACTCCAAACTTCAAGAACAGGTAATCTTGGACCAGGCCATAGAGGGCAAACAGAATAATGACCAACACATAACGCCCGGGACTAACCTTTGGAGTATAAACTTTATAGTTAAGCGCTAAGAGAATTAAACAGGGTATGGCCACGGCCATTAAAGGAAGTTTAGGACCGTAGGATACGGCATAAAACCAGTAAATCTGAAGTATGATGGCCTTAGCGATGAGCACGCCCACTCCTTGACTCATTTTTGACTAACAAAACGCATATCGCGTTTAAGTTCGTTTAATTCTAATATAAAGTCTGAGATTTGTGATTAGACAACTTGTCTACAGCTCAATTTAATCAAGGAGTCCTCCATGTTCAAAGCATTGATTTATACCCTATCTCTCCTTTGCCTAGCTTCCGCCCAAGCAGCGGATTCAGACTTTTATAAACTCAAGGCATTCGACCTTAAAAATAAAGATGTCGACTTTTCCAAGTACAAAGGAAAAGCCGTTTTGTTTGTGAATACAGCATCTCGTTGTGGATACACTCCTCAGTTTGAAGGTCTTCAAAAAGTATATGACAAATACAAGGCGAAAGGTTTTGAGATTGTGGGATTTCCAACCAACGACTTTAGGCAAGAAGATATGGAAGGAGAAAAAATCGCTGAGTTTTGCAAACTCAATTATGGTGTTAAATTCACCATGCTCAAGAAAGGACACGTTAACGGACCAAAGCGACACCAACTTTATTCATACCTGATTAAAAACTCATCCGCTCCATCTGAAGATGTCAGTTGGAACTTTGAAAAGTTTCTTGTCGATAAAACAGGGAAAGTCGTGGGTCGTTTCAAGTCAGGTATTGGTCCCGATAGTTCTGAGCTGATCAAATCCATTGAAAAAACTTTAAACTAGAATGAAAGCCGAGTCGGCCATTCTTATTCTTGGTAATCAGCTTTTCCCGCTGGCTTACTACCGTAGCCTCGAATCTTCAAAAGTTGTCATGGCTGAAGACTCGGGGCTTTGCACTCATTACAAATATCATAAGCACAAAATCATTCTTTTTTTGAGTGCGATGAGAAAATTTGCTCAAGAACTTGAAAATGATGGATTTAAAGTCTCTTACTACCCAGCTACACATAAACTGTTTGATAAAGGTTTTGACTCAAAACTTTTGGACTTCTTGAAGAAGAATAAGTCCGTCAAAACTCTCCACTGTTACGAAATCGAAGATAAATTCTTTGAAAACTACATCTTCAATTTTTGCGAAAAAAA
>SBGE01000150.1 GCA_006226755.1 Deltaproteobacteria bacterium
AGGGAAATGCTTGAAGACCGTTTTAGTGAAAATGTAGTTCACATAAGTGTTTCTCATGAAACTTGGGTTAAATACTATAAACTCATGGATTATCTCCAAGGGGATGATGCTGATTTTGAGCCGTATTTTAATGAAGCCTTGGAAAATTATGTTTCAGACTATCGTGAAAGTAGAGATGATGAAATCAACAGACTTCTAGGAAAGAAACAAACAAAGAAGAAAACTCGAACTAAGAAATAAATTTAAGCTGAGCAGGCTTTCAAGTCTTCAAATGTTCCGTTATCTGTTGGATCCACTGTGACATCGGAATAAATTATTTGTAAAAGGCTTTCTCTTGTGAATTTCGTTTCCATAGAAAGCCTATAATCTTGCTGAAATGAAATCCGTTCAACCAGATTTCTTACCTCACCACCATTCATACACTCCGTTTCATGCAATCTTCTAATTTCTTCTTTCGCCAGCTCTTCAGCTTTCTTTTCGATCCGCCAACCTCTCTCATTACAAAGCATATCAAATACTTCGTAGAGCTGATCGATTGAAAGATCTTCAAATTCAATTCGATTAGAAATTCTTCTTTTGAGTCCTGAATTTGCCATATAAAGCTCCCCCATTTCCATACTATATCCAGCCAAGATCACCATGAAATGTTCTCGATAATCTTCCATCGCTTTTACAATTAAGTTTAATGCATGTTGGCCGAAAGTATCGTTCTCTCCTTGATAAATTGAATAAGCTTCATCAATAAAAAGAATGCCACCCAATGCAGTTTGAATTACTTTGTCAGTTTTGATCTCTGTTTCACCTTGATAGCGACCTACAAGATCTGATCGACTAACCTCAACAATGTGTCCACATGATAGGACACCTATATCTTTCAATCTTTTCGCCATCAACCTAGCAAAAGTTGTCTTCCCCGTTCCCGGTGCACCAATCAGAGCTGTATGAAGAGAGTTCTTTTTTACCTCCAGGCCATTTTTCAATCTAATTTTATCAACCTTAGCCTTGGCCACAATCTGCTCCAAATACACTTTCGCTCTATCCTGTCCTATCAATACTTCCATATTCACCTACACATATACTTACTCATATACACACGATAACACATCGCGCAATAAAAATCAAGCACCATTGGTCAATATTTTCAAATACTTATATAGCTAAATGTCGATCGTTTTTAAACCGATCAGTGTATTGGAGTATTTATGTGTAGTGATACAAATAGGGCCTTTCAAGAATCTCCAAAAAAGGATTCAAAGCCCATTAAATTCAATTGGAATGGACTAGGATCTCTCGTTAAGGGATCGAATCTTTCCGTATGCCTAAGTGTTCCTACTTCTGAAGTGAAGAATCTTATTCGAAAAGCAAGAATCAAGAGGTCGGAAGCAAGTTCGCAATACGTAAACTTGAAGTTTGATAATCTTGTTCATAAGTTCCCTCACTTTCACAGGAACTTTTTAATTCGAATTGAATCAGTGTTTTCATCTCTGTTTAAACTCGATGTCAATTTTAATTTTAAAGGTCATTATGTAGTTCTCTCTCAAGATATGTTCTTGGATCAAACTATTGACCATGTTGAGATTTTTCTAGAATTTCAAAATTTCACATTGGAAGAAGCTGATGTTTCCATTGTTGGTTCTCAAATCGAAAATTTCCTTCAAGGTTTTAATGAATTTGATGTAAAAATCCTCAATGCTTTTCACTATACTCCGAGATTTTTTTTCAGGAACATAAGTGAAGTTCATCATCTTGAGTCCGATGAAAGACATTTTGCGCTACTTTCAGCCTTTCTTCACTACAAAGATAGAATGATTGATGATACGGACTTTGGAATTGGAAAATCCAAACTCTGGCAAGAGTTGAACAGTGAAAATAAAAATCTCGCAAATGAAACAATTTTTAAAATTACAAAGTACTTCAATGTTCTTGAGTCCATTTTCCTGATCTATCATTTTGGTAAGAGTAAAGACTCTGATATCGATATTATTGCTGACAAAATCGAAGATGAATTAGATTTTGAGAAGAGATTCCAATCAATCTCCAGTACTTTTGATAAAATGTCTGTCTTCTTTGAACAACGTTCTGATAAAGATACGACAGAGCATGCAGAGGGAGAAAGACATCGAGACATCTGGATGAGTGTCTTTGCTGGCATTGCTGGCGTCACGGGATTTATCTTGGGTCTGGAAAAAGACTCACTGATGCTTGATCCGAATCATACGGGCTCTGCTCTAAGTGTCCTCTCTGAAAAAATCCTAAGTAACGACTTTGTCTGGCTTCCCTTTATCGGAGTTGGTGTAGGTGTACTATTTTATATGTTCGTAAGGAATATGAAGAGAGATAAACTCACAAAAGCTACGGCTCCATCCCGTTCGAAGTTATCGAGCAAGTCAGGAAGTAATTCTAATTCAAACTAATTCCACTCAGATTTTAAAATTGAATACTGATTGTGATCAAAAAACTTTCCATGAAGTTTTTGATTCTGCCGCTTAATTCCTTCGAGTTTGAATCCCAGACGTTCAGCGACAGCACATGACGGTTGATTATCTATACAGGCAAGGATCTCAATTCTATTCATATCAAGTTCAGAAAAAGCATAATCAATAATCGTTTTACAATAGCTGGTGATTATCCCTTTCCCATTGTGACCTTCAGCTAACCAATAGCCGATTGATGTTTTATTCTGGCTCCAGGTTAACGTGTGGAATCCACCATTTCCTACCATCTCATCTTCATAGAAGATTCCATGAATCAGACTTTTAGATTCATTGAAAGATTCTAGAGTTACTTTAATAAAGTCTTCAGAATGCTTAACTTCAGTGTTGTAATCAAGCCATGGAAGCCACTCCCCAAGAAAGTCTCGATTAGAGTCAACAAGAGCGAAAAGTTCAGGCGCATCGGCGGTAGTAAGAACTCTTGAAGTTATTTTATCTGTAATTTTAAATTCTGATTTAAGCTGAATGCTCATGGCGCTTTCGCTATCCAATAATAAACAGCACCTATGTAACCTGAGAGAAAAAGGGCTCCAGGAATTTTTCCAAAATTTCTCTTCATAAAAGATAATCCAGCCAGAAAGAGAGAGGCAAAAATGAGGAGAATAAGTTCGACTTTATAAGTTGAGTCAAATTTGATGCTGTAAGGAAATAAGGACATCATGACAAAGGAGACATTGAAAATGTTTGAGCCGATAATGTTTCCTGTGATCAAGTCGGTGTTTTTCTTTTTCACACAAGCTAGGATCGCAGTCACGAGTTCTGGAAAAGAAGTTCCAAAAGCAACAAAGACGGCAGAGATTACGTAAGGAGAGACTCCCATCAACTCACCCAGGTTTGTTCCAGAATAAACCAAAAGTTCCCCACCACCGTAGAGAAGAGCAAAACCAACGACAAGAAGTCCTATCGTGATCAACTCGATGGCCTCTTTTTCACTCTCTTCATCTTCTCTCAAGTGTCGATCTCGCTTCATTTCACGGAAAGTATTCCAAAGATAGAAAACAAAGAATGCGAAAAGCATAAGAGCAGTCCACCACAGCAATCCCGTTTGAAAGAGTGTGATGGTCAAAATCAGAGTGAGTACAATGTGGACAAGAAGCTGACTCTTAATCGCGTCACTCGTAATATAAAGTCTAGTCATCACCCCAGACACGCCAAGAATCAAAAAGAGATTGGCGACGTTCGAGCCAACAATATTTCCAAGGGCCATAGGACTCTGGCCTCTTGCACTCGCCAATTGCGAAACAAAAAATTCAGGAAGAGAAGTTCCAAAGCCAACAATCAAAAGACCTATTACCAAAGGAGAGAGACCGAAAAACCGACCAATCTTCTCAGCAGATTCCAAAGCAAACTCAGCTCCGTAATAAAGAGCGATAATGGAAATAACAAGGAGCAAAACTTGCAGTAACATTGAACCTGCCCGATAATAAAAAAGAGTTTAAAAACCTTAAGAGTAATTTACCTATGAAGTCACTTTATTCCAAGTTTTCAGAAGAATCATTTAAGATCGTCTCAATTATTCTCATGTTGTTGGGAGATTTTGTGGTTTGCCGCTGGCTTTGGGTCAAGTTTGTGCACAATCCCAATCTTGAGTACATGATCCGTTTTCAAGTCAAACTCCTCAAAAAGAATCCTGGCTTCCAAAACATTGATATACCACCAGATTTTCATGAGCAGATCATCGCAACTCTCCAAAAAGGTCTGATCATAACGTTTATACTTGTAGTCGGATTTCACCTTTTAAACTACTTAGGACTTTGGACGAATAAAGTCCTCGCCTTTTATTATTTACGCTTCATGGCCTGGACTGCGGGACTCGGTACACTGATCATTGGTTTGACTTCATTTGGAGAACTAGGAGCTTTGGCTGGAGCCCTGACTTTTGTAGGACTCGCCTATTTTTTCGTCGCCATTGGTTTTATTTATTTTCCTATGAAGAAAAATGAGGAATCAAAAATTTAGTTCGATCAGGAAGTGACCAATCGGGAAGTTTTCGATTTTGTCCAAGTTGTGAATTCTGTCCAATCACTGAAAGTATAAATGATTCGAATGCCCTGGGGTTTTTCACCAAAATTTCAAGATCGTGATCATAGATAAAAATATCAAGAGCATCTTCAATTTTTTCAATAATATCGAGTCTTGCTTCGACCACCTCTTCGAGGTCTGAAAGACCCTGAATGTCTTTATTTTGAATGATTCCAGATCTCAAAAGTTCAATCAAAGCAATTTGATAATTCCCCTCGAAAAGCTCAAGACTTGATGGGAAATGAGAACGTAAATAATCAAACCTAAATTGATTCAAAAGAGATGTATTTCCGAATGAATCGTATGAGACATTAAAAAGATCAAGAAGCTGATCGTAATAATACATCCAAATGTAAAAATCGATTGTTCGATTCCAATAAGGAACAAATCCTTTTTTCAATTTTCTTTTAAATGATCTGGTCAAAATATGTACATGAGGTTCTTTGGCCATGATGTCTTTATGAAAATCAAAAATGTCATCTAGGTTTCTCTCCTGCTCATAGCGCTTGGGATTGGAAACTCTTCTTCTTTCGTCTTCATCGAGAAGTTGCTGCATCTTCGAGCGAACTTTAGCCACACACTCTTTTTCTTTTTTAAGATTGACGGTGGTTTGCTCATGATAGGCCGGATAACTCAAGGGAACATCGACTACAAGTTGCTTGAGGTGAAATTTATCAATCCAGATTCGAATGGCATCATCACCATCCAGATCTTTTTCATCTCTTACTTGTAGAAGTGATTTAAGGAACCAGCGTTTTTGATCTTCAAAGTATTCAAGTAAGCAGAAGAAGAACTGATCTTTTCGACCACCCTTCAAACTCATTCCTGCAATACTTTTGCTGTCTTGATCGACCATAACCAGCTCTCTTAGAGAGGAGGCAAAATCTCGAATGGTAGAACCGTCATCCCGCCTTCATTGACGAGTGCTTCGACTTGATCCGATTGCCCCTCTTCGTGGATGAGAAGAAAACATCCTCCTCCTCCAGCTCCACAGACTTTCATCCCAAGGTTTGGAACAGAAGCCTTTATCTTATTATACAGGTTTTCCATTCCATCCGAAACGATTCCGGGGAAAAGATCATCTCTAAGTTGACCTTCAGTCGCCATAAGATCGGGTAAAAGCTCAAATTCTTGATTTTTGATGGCCTGATAGGCCTTCCAAGAGACTTCTGCAATTCCAGACAAACCTTTTCTCGTGGACTGATCTTTATCGAAAAATTTCTTATAAACTTCCCAATTGTTGATTCCGCTCAATCGGGATTCTCCTGAATAAACTAATGTCACTCGCTTGGCGAGAAAGTCAGAAAGTTCTTGTGAGTAAAGCTGATCGACTTTCACTTTTCCTGGCTTTGCGACCAAACCAAGAATTCCTCCATAAAGAGCTGGGTGATAATCTTGGTATCCAGCTGGACCTGAGTCTAAAATCTTGCCCTCAAGACCATTGACGATCTTGATGGCCTCATCGCGATCAAGGGCCACACTTGTGTATTCAGCTAATGCTTTATAAAGAGTCACTCCCATCGCAGAAGAACCACCGAGGCCACTTCCTGTTGGAGCATCTGATTCCATAGTGACCTTAAGACCACCGGAAAAAATAAAAAGATTAATGATTTCAACAACGAATGAAAGTTCTTCGAAATATCCTGAAGCCAATTTCTCAGGACTCAGATCTTCTTTCTTGAAAGTTTTTGTCGAATTGTAATCTCTAGAATGGATAACAATCTCATCAGACTCTAATGACTCAATCTCGACTCTCGCTTGAAGAGAAGTCGCAAGATTCAAGGTCACAACTTTAGGAATCACCAAATTGATTGGATTCAGATCCAGTGTTCCCCCAAGTAAATCAACTCGAACAGAACCGGAACTAGAAATCTTCACTATAGACACCGATAAAAGGCAGTTCTCTGTATTTGCCGGCGTAGTCGAGACCGTAACCAATCACAAACTTGTCCTCAATTTCAAAACCAAGATAATCGATATTTACTTTGTGCTGACAACGAGCAGGTTTGAAAAGAAGTGAAGCAAGCTTGAGGTTTTTTGGATCTCTTTGTTTAAAATCTTCCAAAAGGCCAGTCAGGGTCAAGCCAGTGTCGACGATGTCTTCAACAACAAGTACGTTTTTCCCTTTGATGTCTTTTTGAATATCGAGAGTGATATCAACTTTTCCTTTAGAAACAGTTCCATCACCATATGAAGATGCTTTGATAAACTCCATCACAACAGGAAGATCCATGGCACGAATGAGGTCAGCAACAAACATGAAAGCGCCGTTGAGAACACCAACAACTGTTACTTCTTCTCCGTTAAAGTCTTTTGTGATTTGCTCACCAAGTTCTTTGATACGGGCCTGGATTTTTTCTTCAGAGATATAAACATCTACTGCCATATGTCGCTCCTGTGGTTGGAAAGCGACACTCTAGCATAGAAATTTAACTTGTTGAATCAAAGATTGAGTTCGCCTTGTTCATCAGACTTAATCGCCACAGTGAAGGCCAAAAGTTCCTCTTCACCCTCTGCCACATAATCAAAATGGGTGCGACAACGGGCCTCATAGACATCTGTTTCACCAACAAGAACCTGATTTTCATCAGTTGTGATCTTTCTAAATGATTTGGTGGCCGGAGAGCCACAAACAGTACAGATGGCACTCACTTTATTGACCATATCTGCGATGCACAAAAGCTCAGGCATCGGACCGAAGGCCCTGCCCCGATAGTCTTGGTCAAGACCGGCGCAAATGACTCTGATTCCTCTTCTCGCTAACTTTTGAACCACAGCTATAATGTTTTCGTCAAAGAACTGAACCTCATCAATAGCGACAATTCTGGTGGTGTCGTAAAGCTTTTTGAGAATATCAATGGAGGAACCCACTGCAACTGCTTCCACCTCAAGACTTGAGTGGGAAACCACATTTGTATCATGGTAACGATCATCAATTGCAGGTTTGAAAATCTGGACTTTTTGTCTGGCAATCTGAGCTCTTCTCACTCTACGAATAAGTTCTTCTGTCTTGCCCGAAAACATCGGACCGCATACGACTTCGATGCTCCCTGAAAAAAACTGGTGGGAAGGATAGTTGCCCATTGTCTCTCCTAATACTCATGTGTGTTGTGTGTGTCGAAAAGGAATCATTCCAGATTCCTGCGAGGCCGTAAAGAACCCCGCAAGACTATTCTCTCACGTCCTAAAGGATTATCAATATGTTGGATTTTTAAAATTTTCTTACGGCCACATTGCGACAAAGAATACGCGCATCAAAAAAGACCGATCATGACCATGAAAGTCAAAAAAACCATTAAGGCCGAAATCATAAAAAGGATAAGTGGTGAAATGATCACCAAAAGTGATTGGAGATTATTAAATCCTAGATTCTTTTTAAGTCCTGCAAAGATCAAGAAAAGAGAGGAAACATGTTTTCCAAGTTCTCCAAAAATAGGAATGAGGTAAAAGAAATGACTACTCAGTGAATAGTTCACAACCTGACGAAGTCCTTCTTCACTATTGGGTGTTTCAAACAAGTTAGTAAAGAACCGAATAATCACCGACCAAAATTTGACGTAGATCCAAACAAAAACAGGAAACAAAGCAACTTCAAGTAAGATGATAAAGAGAGAAAGCTTCTGACTTCCAACTTGAATACCTGGCAGGATTATTTTTTTAAATTCGGCATGCTCTCCCAGGTAAGAGAAAAAATGAATACCGATATGAATGAAGAAAAAAGAATAGACAGTTTTGATCATCATGAAGACCCAGCTTACGCCAAGGGCCTCTGTGAATGTCACTTCTCCACTTTCCGCCTCATCCAATACAACTGTCCCTCTGGAAAACTCCGTGCCTCCGACCATCGAAAGCACGTGACCATGGTCCATATTGTTTCTTTTTTGCCTTAGCTCATCGTGAGAGATGAAAGGATGAAAAAAGATATTAATGTATTTATGAAAGAGTTCTTTCAACTAATTCATTCCTTATGTCCCACCAACAATTTATGCATTTCGAAAGCAAATGGCAGATTGTAGGTATTCTTATAATGATATTTTAACTTTTTCTGGGCTTTACTCACAATTAATTCTGTCTTTTTTCTGATCAAACTTATCTTTTCCCCGGCCAAATCAAGATTGAGTATAAGTTGAGAAATTCCCTCTTCTTGGGCTCCATTATCTTCTGAAACATAATCAGCATCTTTTGAAAGGAAATCAATCAGCTTTAGCATCTCTCTATTATCAAGTTCGACTCCAGGTGTAATCGTTTTCGCCTGGAAGCCTTTGTTGTTGATAAGTTTGAAGTCAACTTTCTTACCTCTTGGAAAAGTTATGCTGGAAATTCCACTGTCATTCAATATGATATTTTTATCTGCAGGCTTTCTATTCCAAAATTTTTGAACATTTTCGAAGAAGAGGGCTGAGGTATCTTTGGTTAGTTTGAAAATGTTGTCTTTATAGCGAAGGAAGTAGCCTTCTTTTCCTTGATACTTTCCGTAAAGGGCCAAGGCCTTTCTTTGTCCATCTTCCAAAGTCATATTCAAAGTTGATTTGAGATCATCCAGGTTTGCTTCTTTGGTATCAAAAAGGATTTCTTCAGCCTTGATCTTTAAAAGTTTGTTCATAAAAACATCAAAGGCTTGGCTATTGACTCCAATGTCTGCAATTGGAGCGGGCCTGGTCGCACCACCATGAAAAAGTAGTTTGAATTTTTTATTTCTGAAGTTATCAAGTTCAAGCTCTACAATTTTTTGAATTTTAATTTTGTCCTCAACCTGAAAAATTGAGAGATCGTAAAACCAAGAATCTTTAAGATAAAATAGCGTAAGGAAGCGCTTGTACTTGGTATCATCACGCCAAGCTTCTTCTTGATTGTAAATAGTAGTTACCTTACCCGTATCATGAGCAATGACTATATCTTTCTTATTACCTTGAATGACTTCCAGATAAAAAGATTGATCGGTGTCTAACTTCTTTCCTAACCTAAATCCCACTTCACCGTTTTCAAAAGTAAAAGTCATAACAGCGACGTCAGTAGGAAACATTGTTTTTCGATCAATGTCTTTCACTTCTTCATCGGAAAGAATTCTTTTAGCCCTAATCCCTGTCAAAACTTCAAAGAATTTTTGTAGTTTAACAGGATCTACCGGCCAGTTATGTTTGACAGCATGACTGGCTCCACCGGCCAGGATTTTGATTTCAGCCTCGGGAGATTTAAATGATTTAACCTCTCCATATTTTTTCATATCAAACAGATTCGTACGTTTTTCTTCTTCTGCTGTCTGCTTTCTCCCCCCAAGCTCTTCAAAAATATAAGCTCCGAGAATCAAGGCAGATAATGTCAGCAAAAGAATCGCATTCTGTCTCATAGAACTGCACGTCTCCTATAAAACATGAACGCCAAGCCGAACATGGTCAATGGAGCAACAATCACCGAAAAATAGAAAATAATTCCGAGTTGTGGTTTTGAGATGAAGACCGGCTCTTGTTTAACAACTGGAAGATTAAAGCTGATAAGAACATCCTGCTCTATCGTCCAATTGAGTGCATTTGAAAAGAAAATGAAGTTCTCTCCGAATTTTTTATATGTATTTATCAGAAAAGTTGAGTTTCCAAAAACGGAGACTCTAGATGACTGACCTTCCCATGTTGCGGCCAAGGTAATCGGACCGGGAGTATCTTTTCCCTGAGTGAAGACAACTTTTCCTTCAATCACTTCAGCGTTGGACTTTTCGGCCCAAGAAGCAGGGAAAGGCATTGAGCTGACTACGGTCGTGAATGTTCCTTCCAATTCCCCTTTGACTTTCGAAATGGAAGAGACCAAAGGAAAGAAAATGGGTCCTCTGAATTCTTTAACGATAGGACTCGTACTATTAAATCGATCAACCATAGGAACTGTTCCATTACTACCATTCACATGCTTGAGACGATCAACGACGAGATCATTACTGACATAAATCCCGCGTTTCAAAAGAATATTTTTAAGTTCAGGAAACTTCTCACCGTTCAAGTCGGGATCAAATGCAATGATAAGATTTCCTCCAGCAGCTACCCATTCATCAATTCTTTGGACTTCATCTTTTCTAAACCCCTGACGAGGTCCCCAGATGACCAATGCTTCAGCCTCTTGAGGGATATTTTTGGTGGTCGCTGTATTCATTTGAACGACGTTGTAATTGGAATTTTTCAGGATTCCGCCTAAGTGGGAGATTCCTTCATTTTCTTCACTCTCTAAACTTGCTTCACCATGACCAGTCGTAAAAACAATCATCGGAAGCTTACCAAGACTTAATTTTTTTATGGCATTGGTAATACTGAGCTCGTTCAAAACCGTTACGTGCTCTCTTCTTCCTTGGTATTCAACGATGATGGTTGGAGATTTCAAAACATTATTCGATGAGACTAAGTCAGGTCTGGTTTCAACATCAATATATTCACGGTGAATATTGTTTTTTTCGAAGAAGTAGAGATCGGTCAAAGTTTTGATTTGATTGAACTCGACTCTCTTTGCAAAAACCAAAAAGCGCATGTCTTCTTTGGCGTTCTTTACAATCTTGATAGTTTGATCAGTCAGAGTATAAGTATTATTACCAGTTACATCCCATTGAATAGGATTTTTCCAAGCAAAATAATTGAGCATTCCGAGGATTCCAAACAACAGAATTCCTGCAGTAAAGGCCTGTGCAAAATTCGTAAATTGACTGCTTTCATAAATCACTGCTAATCGCTCTCTGTCCAATACAACCATTACGATTGTTAGAATCAAAGTAACAACTGTAATTGAAAGACAAAGCTTCAACTCATCAGGTATCGAAATCCAAAGAGCAATGACCACCAAATAAAGAATTGCATTAATGATCCAACCCAAAATTTTCAATCCACTCATCATCTCACACCTACCATTTTCTCGAGTTGAGGGATTTTTCCGTTAAGAACATGAAAAATCCTACGAATGAAAGAAAATATACAAAGTTGAAACTTCGAACAGTTCCACGAACGAAGTTTTCAAAGTGAAAACTTTCAGAGAAATATCTGAGTATTAGTCCGACAATATAGTTGTCTGTATTACCGGCAGACAGAACCATGAACCACATCCCCAGCATCATAAAAATGGCAAGAATCAAACAGATCACATAGTTACTGCTGAGAGATGAAGCAAAAAGACCAAGACTAATATAGGCTGCACTTAAAAAGACTAAGCCAGCATAACCAGACACCACTACTCCCCAATCGCTATATCCGGAAATCCCCAGGATGACAGGAAACAAGATAGTAAGTCCCAGCATGAACAGTACGATAGTCATACTTGAAAAGAATTTTGAAAGAACAATTTGTGTATTCCCTAGATCAGAAAGAAAAAGAAGTTCAATTGTATGGTTCTTTTTCTCTTCACTCAACAATCGCATCGTCAGCAATGGGCAGATGATCATCAAGATAAATCGATACAAAGAAAAACTTGGTATCAAAACTGAAGCCGTTAAAGTGGCCTCCGTCGCATTCTTTGAAGCGATCAACAAAGAAAAAAAGACCCAGCCTCCAAGTGCGATGAACAGTCCAGAAAGAATATAAACAAATGGAGAAAGAAAAGCGTCCTTAATTTCCTTCTTATACAATAATGAAATTCCTCTAAGCCATGCTTTCATTGAAATCTCCCCTTACCTTCTTCTTCTGTGGCATTTTTGAACAAATTTTCAACATCCACAGTCTGCTTAGTAAGTCCTAAGAGCTGGCAGTTCTGTTTCACGAGAATGTCAGAGATCCAAGCACGATAATCATCTTTTCCTTTCAGTTTGAAAGTAAGCTTGGTGAAATCATCTTTAGTTTGAACATGAAGATCTTCCAACGGGAGATCTCTAAAAAGAATCGGTTTGATTTCATCACGCCAGCTCATGACCTCTGCTTGTATAAGTTGAGTTTCTTCAGATCCGGACTGTAGTTCATGAATAGGCCCGGAATTCATTATCCGACCTCTGTTGATGATCGTAATATGATCACAAATCAAATTCACTTCATGCAAAATATGAGTCGACAGAAGAATGGTATGCTTTTCACGTAAGGAGTAGATCAACTCCCTAATCTCAACTATGGCAGTTGGATCTAGACCGACTGTCGGTTCATCCAAAATGACAATATCAGGTCGACCGATTAGTGCTTGAGCAATAGCGACTCTTTGACGGTAACCTTTAGAAAGATTTTTTATCAATCGATGTGAAACATCTTTAAGTCCACAAAGTTCCAAAGTCTCATCAAAGTCATCATGTGTGACAGTACTTCTGAGAGAATTAATGGCCTGTACAAATTTGAGGTATTCCTCGACTTTCATCGTCCCATACAAAGGAGCATGCTCGGGAAGAAAACCTATTCGTCTTTTGGTTTTTTCAGGATGTTCAAGAACATCTTCACCAAAAACTTTCACTGTTCCCCCACTAGGAGGAATAAGTCCGGTGATAATATTCATGGTTGTGGATTTGCCAGCTCCGTTGGGACCCAAAAATCCATGGACGGAACCTTTCTTGACTGAAAAAGTCACATCACTCAGTGCAGTCACACCGGGATAAGATTTTGAGACATTGATAAGCTCAATTGCTCGTTCCAATTCATGACCTCCGTGTCATCTCTTTATACCGAGAAATGATATCAAAGAGGTCAAGAGATCGACAATTATTGGTGAACAGTCACATCTAAACTTTCGTGGCTAAGATACCGAAAATAAACCATGCGCATGATAGAAAGATTCAAAAGCCTGACTAAAAAGGCCAAGAATATCGTCATTACCACTCATATTCACCCCGATGCGGACGGCATTGGAAGTGAAATTGCCCTTTGCATGGCCCTTAAGGCCTTTGGAAAAAATGCTATTTGCGTCAATGAAGTGGAATTACTAGATCGCTACAAGTACCTTGATGCCGGTGGCGTTGTGATGAGTTTCGATGATTTTAGAAAAAATCATAAGGATCTCGAGATCGACCTTTTCATCGTAACAGATACCAACTCTTTGAACCGAATTGGCAGCAATGTTCAAAAACTGGTGACTGAATCGAGAGATCTACTTTTTATCGATCATCACCCATGCCCTCGAGAGCTCGCGAAAATTCATTGTATTGATACTTCAATGGCAGCAACAGGAGAACTGGTAGGTGCCTTGATTGAAAGTATCGGCGTTAAATTCACCAAAGAAATGGCGCTTCCTCTTTATACTTCCATCTTGATTGATACCAGCAGCTTTAGATATCCGACAGTAACTGGAAACACTCATCGCCTGATTGGTAAATTGATGGACACTGGAGTTCAACCTCCAGAGGCCTACAATGCTATTTATGGAACAAAGAAAATCACTTATATGCAAATGCTTGGAGTCGTTCTTTCTTCTGCCAGAACTACTGATGATGAAAAGATAGCCTGGCTAAGACTTACAGAAAAAGAATTAGAAAGATACGATGTGGATACTGAAGATACTCATGGGTTCATTAACCACCTTTTGATCCTGGACAACATCAAAGTAGCTTGTATGTTCAGACAAATAGACTCCAAAGTAAAAATTTCACTCCGCTCTGCTGGAGATATCGACGTAGGCGTCATGGCCCAAGCTCTTGGGGGCGGTGGACACAATCACTCAGCAGCCACCATAGTTGAAGGACAAATAGGAGAAGTCATCAAAGAGACTATTCCTAAAATTCAAATGATGTTGGATGAAAACGACGACTAAGACTGTCCTGCCAGAATCTTATCTAGTACAGACCTTTCCTTTTCATTGAAAGTAAAAGCACCATTAGAGAGTACTTGTTTCAATTTTTCCTGAGTCTCAGGAGCTTTTGGATCATTAGCTGCAATATCTGAATTAAGAACATGACCCTCGCCTGCTTGAACATGCTCACCTTCAGCAGATTCAGAGGCTGGAGCAGCACCTTCAGCTTGTGGCTTGGGCTTATCTGGAACAATTCGACTGCGAGGATCTTCATTCATATATGAATTACCTTGAAGTCTTCTTTCATTCATTTTTTTTGCACGTTCAAATTTTTGCGTATGAGTTTCTTTTTTTAATTCTTCCATTCGCTCACGAATATCAGAACTCGACATGCGTGGTGGACGCTTCCCGGGAATGATTTCTCTCTCGACTACACCACTCTTCTTTGGAGTCTCTGAAGAGACTTCTTGTTTTACAGGTGGTGAATGGGTTCTATTATTGAACACGCGCATAGATATATTCTACAAAAAACCCACGATAAATGTAGGCCGGACATCAATTCCCATCAATATTGTTGAACCCTATAAAAGCAATCGTTTACAAGAGTGTGACAACCCCATTGGGCGGACAGAATTAGTCTGTTGCCAACTATTAGTGGAGAGCACCAAACCGACTTTCTCGGTCGATTTCACAATAAGTGATGAATTTAAAAGAAAAATGAAATCCTAACATTGTTTTTTTAAAGCTTAGGAAATTTTTGCCGATTTTTAACTTGAGCAGAATTTTGAAACTGATACGCTAGGTGCCGCATGGTAGTGGACCTAGCGTTTTGTGTTTTTAAACTTAAAAATTTGATAAAAACGCTTTTAAAACCTGAATTTGTTGTACGTCTTTTCTCATCGGTACGTTTCTTCTAAAAGGTTTGTGAAGCAAAAGAACTACGGTTCTTTTGAGAGAGTGAACTATGAATCTTACAACTATGAAAAAAACGAAAAATGGAATCATCCTTGGTCTTTTCCTTCTTGTCTCGGCCATTACAACTTCTTGTGGTGACGGATCAGATGGAAGAAACATTCAAATCCCAGGAGTTGACGGACCAACCGTAACTCTTAATCAAGACAATGTTCTCATCGCAATGGTATTCGAAAATATCCAACTCGATGGTGGACTACGTTATCCGGTACCAAAGTACCCGAACTCTTACATCGAAGTTTCACCACACCTTCAATCAGGTGGAACAATGATGGCCGTTTCAATTTCTCTAGATGACGTCTTTAATGGCGATCTACAAAGACTTGATCCTCAAGCTCTTCCTGGTGGTAGACCACTTCCAGGTGTTCCTTCAGGATCACTTCCTGCCATCGCTTTCTCAATTGAGAAATTTTATGGAATGGGATTCTATATTGGTAAATCAGTTTTCGGTCTTTTCGTACCTATCAAAGGACTTGGAATTGGTAACTCTGTTGTGACTGCAAGATTTTACTCTTCAGGATCAAGAGTTGGTAACATCTCTCTAGTTGGTGAAGACACTAACGGTGAGAACTCAGGTATTCTCTTGATGCTTGATCTAGGTAAGTACAAGAGCAAACTTAAGAAACTTGCAAAAAGATACTAAGCGAAAACCCGCTTAATATTTTTCCTTGAGTTATAGGCCCCATCCTCAGGATGGGGCTTTTTAATTTTCAGGCTTTTCAGCTTTCTTGTTTTTGGATCTTTTTTTCTTTTTCTTCTTTTTCTTTTCGTCGCTTTTCTTTTTCAATGCTTCCCAATTGTCATCAAGAACAACAATCTGCCATTTGTGATTGGTCGAAGCATCGTTTCTAAGCTCACAGTAAACAGCTCGCATGTCACCATCAATATCATTGATAACCCAGAACCTCTCGCCCAGAATTGCGACGATATTGTAGAGGCCTTTATGGAAGTTATGATCAATCAAGTACTTCAAGAAGACTAATCTTACTGGCTCACGTTTAGTCCCCAAGTAATCATAAGTTCTCATATCTATCAGGGCCTGTCTGGTCTGATAGGCCTTCAAAGGTCTCTCAAGTACTTTCAACATCTCTGGAGTAAAGACAAAATCACCTTTGAGCTCATCCATATTGACTGAAATCTCAGGAAGTTTTGATTCTCTTTGTTCTCGTACCGCTTTTGCAAATGCACTTTCCTTCGGCGTCGGTGTTGGAGACGGCGTAGGTGTCGGTGTAGGCGTCGGCGTCGGTGACGGTGTAGGCGTCGGCGTCGGCGTTGGCGTTGGTGACGGCGTAGGAGTCGGTGTTGGAGTTGCCGTAGGTTTTGGTGTTGGAGTTGGGGTTGGATCAAATAATGACCACTCCAAACCTTTCTCATCAAATTCTCTTAGAGCACCAGGAAGAAAAAGATCACCTTGAATATATGCCGTTTTGGATTTTGCCAGACGGTCAAAAACAAGTTTGAAAAGAACGGGTAATTGATTAAACTCCCTCTCTCTCGTTTGAAAAAGCTCTACATATCTTTCCAAGCATCTTTTTCCAGAACCGGACTTATCCAAAATGTTCATGACGTTCGATTTCATCAAGATATCGACAACATTAGCAACATTCGACAAACCATAGAGGTCATCCGTTTCATTACAAACGGCTTCCATCAACTGAAGATCGTTACTACACATTGACTGAAGTGACTCTTCGAGGTCCTGCTTTTCAAGGTCGGAACAATTCTTGCCTTCTTCTTTACACCACTCTCTGACTCTGAGGACCGCAATATCATCGCCTTTGCCAGCAAGAAATCCTTGCATCCACTGAGCTGTTTCTCCACCAGAAAGCTTCTTCAGCTGTAAATCTTGTTTGCTGAATTTTTGACGTACTCTGGTAAGAAATTTTTTCATGTCATCTGTTTGAGGACGACATTTATTCAGCGTTTTATTCCAGTCGACTGGACATGCTTGATAGTTCAACCCTAAAGAGTAGAGCGTTTTATGAGCTGACTTCAATCCTTCGTATAGATAACTCAATGTCACCAATCTGAAGAGGTATCGAATATACTTGATATTCTTGTTTAGAAAGTAGTCGGGACATTTTGACTTATGCGGGAGTTCGACCATCCACATATGACCAAGACGATAAATTTCTTCTTCAAAATAACCATTCAAAAAATTGTCATAATAATCAGAATCTATGAATTTTAGTTCACCTGTTACAGTATCAAAACGATAAGAAGGATCGTAAGGTCCATGATACTCACCAAATTCTTTTTCACCGAGATAAAACTGGTCGTAATAATCATTTGAAGATGACCATGCCACTGATGTCACCAAAAGCGAACAAATCAAACTTAATGTTGAAATGAACTTACTAACCTTCAAAAATGATCCCCTCTAATCCAAGCTACTCTGTCATCCACAAACTCAGCGCAGGTACATAGGTGATGATTGCCAATGCAACCAGTAGCAGGATGAGATACGGAAAGGATGCCCTGTAAAGCTCAGTCACTGGCTTCTTAAACCGGAAACTTGAGATAAACAGATTGATACCAACCGGAGGAGTAATATATCCAATTTCAAGGTTGGTAAGAAATATAATTGCCAAGTGGATTGGATGTACTCCAAAATCTTCAGCGATTGGTGTAATCAAAGGTACAACAACAATGATGGCCGAAAAGATATCCATCATGGCACCAACAATCAGCAGAAAGATATTCAAGAACAACAAGAATGAGTACTTGTTGGTCAAAAACTTTCTCATGAACTCAAGAATTTGCATTGGAATTTCTTCATCAACCAAAAAGTTTGTCAGGCCAAGAGCACAGCAAAGAATCAAGAGAATTCCACCAACAAGTGACATGGAATCGAGAATCACTCTAGGAATATCTTTAGTCAGATGAAGATCTTTATAAACAAAACATTCAATAATTAAGATATAGAAAGCAGTGAAGGCAGCTGCTTCAGAAGCAGTTGTGAAGCCACCATAAATACCGACGAGAACACCAACAGGAAGTAAAGCTTCAAAAAAACTTCCTTTGAATGCCGCAACCAGTTCCTGAGAGTCAAATTTCTTACGAACTCCCCCCGCTTGTCCGTTATAAACAGACCAGGCAGAAAGAATGACGATCAAGAGAATTCCTGGAATAACTCCAGCTAGAAAAAGCTTATCGATATCAACCTTCGCAACTAGTCCATAAAGAATGATTGGAAGAGAAGGAGGGAACAATAATCCCAATGAGCCAGAAGTAGTTATCAATCCAAGTGAAAACTTCTCAGTATAACCTTCATTTTTCAAAATTGGATAAAGAAGACCGCCAAGAGCGATAATCGTCACCCCACTGGCACCAGTGAAGGCCGTAAAGAAAGCACAGATCACCAATGAAACAATGGCGACACCACCCGGTAACCATCCAAGAGCGGCTTCAGCCAAACGTAAAAGTCTTTTTGGAGATCCACTTTCTGCCATCATATAACCAGCGAAAGTAAAAAGAGGGATTGTCAAAAGAGTAGGAGCAGAACTGATACGATATATCTCAACTGCAACAGCTGAACTTTCAACATCAGAAAAAGCAAAGGCGACCAAGGCGGCCAACCCCATAATGATAAAAAGAGGTGTTCCAATAATGGCCAGGAGTAAAACTCCTAGAAACGCTAAAGCTTCCATCAATGTCCCTCCTTGAGAATTTTCTCACCCATGAAAGAACCTACAAACAGCCAGAAGAAGCGATAGGCAATCAGACCAAAACCAAAAGGAATAATTCCCACCAAATATCCAGATGGGATTCCCCAAAAAACAGGCTTTCCATATTTAAGCTCGACGATCATAAAGTTTTTACTAGCATCCATAAGCCAGATCAAAGTACCAAATGATGCAAGAGCGATGACTCTTTGAATCCATATAGAAACATCGGCTTTCCCTTTGGACTCAAGCCATTTTCCAATGATATCGATTCCAATATGTGTTCCCCTACCTGTGGCAAGTACTCCACCAAGAAAAGTCGACATGAAAACGAGGTGTCTGACGAAAGGTTCAGACCAATGAATCGAAGTTGAAAACCATCTAAGAACGATGGACAGGACACTTATTGAAAGCATTCCGAAGACACAAAAAACCAAACCCCATGAACTAAGTTTTTCAATTAATTCGTCTATACCCTTCAGAATTGCTTTCAATACGTCATCCTTGAATTAGAGTTTACTGTTTAATTTATCCCAAGCTTCAGAAGTAAAAAGATCACCCTTCAACTTCTTGATGATCTCTGCACGAAACTTTTTCGCCAGTTCAACATCTTTATCTGGGAACTTCAGAAACTTGACTCCCATACTTTTGATGGCGGCCAAAGCTTCTTCGTTATCCTTTATATTACCAGCATTTACCTTTCCTATGTATTTTGCAGAAATTTCCTGAATGACTTTTTTGTGCTCAGGCTTAACTTTGTCCCAAGACTTTTTGGAAATGAGCATCGCCCCAGTAGAATAGGCCAAAGGGAAATCAACCAAGTATTTTATTTTGGTATTCCACTGCAATGAAACGATCCCAAGAGGTGGAGCATATGCAGCTTGAACGATTCCTGTAGATAGTGAAGAAAGAACGTCTGGTAATGGAAGAGGTACTGAAACCAGATCCATTGCTGAAATCATGGAGCTAACTAATTTGTCACCTTCCCATGACCAAATTTTCAAACCTTTCAAACTATTCAAACTTGGAGTCTCTACTTGAGAAACAAAGTAAACCATTCCTAGTTCAAAGAATCCCAGATTGTGGAACTCAGCTTTTTCAAAACCTTTATTAATAAAAGGAGCCATTTCATACATGGTCTTCAGAGCTTTTTCTCTGTCTCCACCAAATGTGAAAGGTACTTCCATTACTCTAGCGTTACCGTTGATATCACCAAGTGTTTTTCCAGTGAAAATTCCACCTTGGAGTTGTCCAATTCTCACTTTTCTAAGAACATCCGGCTCATCCCCTTGCGACCCACCAAAGTAAATTTTCAATTTAACTTTGTTGTCAGTGGCCTTCTTGATTTCTTTTGCCATGGCCTTCAAATTCTTTGCCCAATTTGTTCCCTCTGGAGCGAGTACACCAACCTTCAAAGTTTGGGCCTGAACAGAGAAAGAAATAAAACACAATAATGTCAGTAGTAGTTTCATAATAGGTTCCTTATCTTAGAAAAGATCTTTTTCATGTTTCTTGATATATTCAAATCTTTTGATTGCTAGTGTTTGATAAACTCTCATCATGTCCTCTCCAAATGCAGGGTCAGCCGCAGCTTTGTTTTCAGGCATCCAGATTTTTTGTTTTCGATGAAGCTCAGTAAACTTTTCCAGGTGAAATTTTTGAGAGTTGTACTCACCATCTTCTGATTGAGGAATAACATAGAACTGAATGTAAGCGACTCTGACCAACCAATTGTGTGGTTGTTTTTGGATCAGTTTAAGAAAGATCTCTTTACCTTTTTCAGGATTACCGCCCAACATGGAAGGTCTTCCCGCTTCATAAGAAGCAAAAAAGATATCACAGGCCCCATAATGAATATCAGGCTTTTTTGAACATACCCAATCAAACATTCCCTTGGCGATAGGTAGCTGACTCACAAGAGTCATATTATCTTTTTGAAGATTGATCATACTTGCCAGAGATTGGGCCGTAAAAAGAACAACTTCAAGATCCCTCATATCGTCATCCATTTTATCTTCAAGAATGCCAACGACTCCTTCTTTATCACTCACAGATTTTTGTAGCATCTGATAAGTCAGACCTTCTTTTGCCAAATACTGAAGTCCGTAATCCATTGCCTTCGAATAATTCACAACTGCTGCATCTTTATGAACAGACTTGTCTTTTTCAGCATAGAGATCATCGAGAAAATAAGTTTCATTCACAGCAAACGCATAACCGGCATAGCCCTTGGTTAAAGTTGCCAAAAAGTTCATGTCTCCTGGCTTCAAGCTGAGAAGACCTTCAGTAAGCATCAAAGTTCCAAGAACTGATTTTTCAAAATTCTCAAAATCATTCTGGGCCTGCATTCCATTTGAGGCCTTATAAAAAATAGGAGAAGTCGTTCCGATTCCAATTCGCTGAATAAACCCACAGGAAGAAAGTAGAATCGAAATTGCCAACAACATGAGCATCTTGGACCAAGACATAGATGAAACTCCCAATATAGCGTGTGAATTGTAAATACTAGCTCCCTAGTTTACCTACCAATTTCCTATTTTCAATGGCTTAGAGTGTCGGTAAGAGATGCCGGTCAGGCCCTCTTGTGGTGGACCGCATTATCATGCTAGAATCCTGTGATATAGGAAACTTATCCTGTTGAGAGTCAAGATTTAGCCGATTTCTGCCGTAAAGAATTTACGCTAAGTTTTACTCCAGCTCTTTTAAGGAGTATCTATTGAAGTCGTTTTGTACTTTAGCAAAAGCAATGACACTCCCTTCTTTTTGATCTAGTCGTCACTAAGTAGGGTATGTCGAAACATTAACCCTAACTTAGAATGAGGACATGATGAAGACTCAAAACACAGCTGACACTTCAAAGAACGATGAAATCGTAACTTTGAAAGTCGTGCGTCGTGGGGTCAGACTCCCTGAGAACGCTGCTTCGAAAAGATTTTCAATGAAGCCAAGCAAGTCACTGGTCAAGATGAAATCTGTAAGACCATTGGCAGTTGCTAAAATGTTTTCAGGAATTAAAGAGTCTGAGTGATCAATCACCGACGACTATTCTTACTATCACTTGGAGCGAAGCTTGATTGCAAGCTATCGATGGCTTCTTTTCGAGCTTCCATAAGTTCAGCAATTCTTCTTTCATGAAGAAAGTCCAAATACCTTTTTCTCGCTAGAAACATGTAATTGATATAAGTCGTTTGAAGAGCTTTCATCTCGCGAAAGCAGAGTTTTCTTTCTTCTACTGAAAGCTTATTGGTCTTTGCCGTTTTACTTTCCGCCCCTTCTGTCAGAATGATCGTGGAAAACTCTCCGTTACAAACGCGTTTTTTATGTTCGAAGTATTTTTCAATACTCTCACGATAGCGATCAATATTTTTAAAGAACTTGTCTGCTGGAAGATCTTTAACTTCTTCAATTTCTTTTTGAATCTTTTTTGTATATTCGAAAGTCGAAGCATAGGTTGTAAGATCCGCCTGATCTCTATTTTGTTCCTGTGCTTCAGAATATGTCTGAATAAAAAATAGTGCTAGAAAAGCAAAGAGTAATTTCACTCTATGAACTCCACTTTTTAATAATAGAGATATAGTAATCGACGCTCTTATTGTCTGTAAAAACATATCGAATATTGAACTTTTTAAAACGTGATTTCCCTCCCTTATCCAGCTCGATTTGAGAGGGAGATGGTCCGAGCCAGTGTGATAACGCTTTGGACAGGGCCTTATTGGCCTTGCCTTCGACCGGCTTTTCCTTGATATGAACAATCAATTCACCTTCACTCCCAATGGCTATCTTTTCAACTTTGGAACCAGGCTTTGCCCAAATTTTCATAGAGAACTGTACTTCACCTTCTGAAGCCTTTACATTGCTGAGTTCGATACCTGAATTTTTTAGTGCTTGAATAAGAGGGTGAGAATCAGTCATGAAAAAGGTTTCTCCACTCACCTTTATCATCTCGAGATGATGTGAGAAGAGCTTTAAGTTCTTTGATGAACTCATTTAAAGGAAAACCTACGACATTTGAATAAGACCCATGAACAGATTTAATAAAAGTAAGACTTGGTCCTTGAATCCCATAAGATCCAGCTTTATCGAGAGAATCTCCAGTTTGAAGATATTCTTCAAGAACATCCTCGGAGATCTGATCAAACTCAACATCAGTAGTAGAACTGAAAACTACAGACTTCTCTTTACCATCTCTCGGATCAACAAGAATAATGTAAACACCTGTGACAACAGTGTGTAATCTTCCTGCTAATTCCTTCAACATGGCCCTAGCTTCATTCACGTCACCAGGTTTGCCCATGATTTTAGTGTCGAGGCAAACAATCGTATCTGAAGAAACAACACATGGAAAAAAAGTTTTTCCAAATCCTTCTCGAGAGCGAAGTTGGCGATAGGCTTCATCACCTTTTTGAACAGCAATATCTTCAGCTACCTCTTGAGGAGAAGTAAGGCTGCTCTTTTCCAAAATATCAACTGGGAATTGTTCAAATGGAATACCAACCCATCCTAGAAGTTCTTTTCTTCTTGGACTCTGACTGGCAAGAATGAGGCTCAAACGATTTGTATTATCTGATTCCATTTATCCTCTTCCAGAGTGGTTTGGTTGTACTGTTGAGAATTTCTCGATCTGTATTATCCTGAGAAGTATTCTCTTCTCTCCTAATATAATAATTGAATGCTGTCTTGTAAAACCGATTCGAGTACTCAAAACGTTTAACATCATCACCGCGTTGTTCAACTTTCTTCACGAATTGATTTGCAGCTAGAAGATTGGAAGTTTCAATTCTACGGGTATACTCATGCAAATAATTCAACCTTTTTTGTAGGTCATCTTTCTTGTCTTCTCCAAGTTCCCCCCACATTCGATAGCCGTGCTCCAGGGCCAAAACATTAGGATCAGTTTCGTTGTAAAATGGAAGGCTGTAATTTTTCATCATTAATTCTCTGGCCACCATGATTGACCACGGCCTTTTAGAAAGAATTTCACCGAATGAAAAAAGCTCAGGTTTCTCTGCCGGTCGTATTGATCTCCCCGAAACATCAATCTCCTGCCAATTTCCAACATCCATTGGATAGTTTTGATTGTTTTCAAATCCTCTAAAGTAAAACAATCCCGCTTCGTCTTTTTGTTCAGCCAGCCCTTGCCATTCTGAAGCTCTTTGTTTGATGTAAGATCGATTTCCGAGAAGAACAATCATCTCCACATTCAAATCATATCCGGTAAGAGTTCCGTTAGGCATAACCAGGAAATTGAAGGTTTTTTTGTCAGAAATATTCTCATTATTTTCTTTAATCAGTTGGTTCAATCTACGAACATTTATGAGTTTGTTTTCAGAATCATCAAGTAGTGCAAATAAATTGTCTTCATTGACTTCAACTGTTCCTGAAATAGGATTGGCTTCATAAAATTCCAACGGAAGAAAGATCTGATCTGTTTCCCTGTCGGTCACTTCTTTCAGAGGAGAACGACTTCTATTCATATATACAACATTTCCACTATTCACTCGAATATGAACGAAAAATTCTTTTTTCCCAACGTTGAATTCCTTGAATGTCACACTAGTATCAGGGGAGACTCGAACCAAAGTTCCATCCATCAAAAAAATCCAGGCGTAACTGTCACCCAAAGTTATAAGCTCATCCCCTTCTCTGATTGAAGAACGATAGTTCGTGCTATTAAAGCCACGACCTCGAAACAACCTACAGTCGCCAACACACTCAACCACTCGCCCCATGATTTCCCGAAGTCGTTTCTCCTGAAGAATGGTCTCCCATTTAGGGACTTCGTCTTTCAATTTGCTGGCCTTTTTCCAGTAATCAAAATTCAGCCAATCGCTTGGCTCCAAGGATTCCCAACGAGTCATGCTGCGCTTCTGATCCTTGAAGTAGACATCCGAAGCCGCCCTGAGATTCAGGTTCACCATGATCAGGATAATCAGAGTTGAAATAAGTTTATTCATAGATGACTTTTCGGAGGGTTATCTCTTTTGACTAAAAGCCTCGGGATTGTTCGACACAGAGGGGAAAAAATCTCCAAAAAGCCCTTGAATTCCAGCCGTTAGCCCTTACCATATTCTGCTAAAGGTGCTACATTGCGCGCTTGCTATAAAGGTATAAAAGGGGAACACCAGTGACGGACCAAAAGCAAACAACGACGGAAGCCAATTCAGAGCAGTTTTCCTTCGTGGAAACTGAGCTTAAAACTCTTGATTTTTGGAAAACCAAGGACATTTTTAAAAAGTCTCTTGAGAAAACCAAAAGTGGGAAGCCGTACATTTTTTACGATGGTCCTCCATTTGCCACAGGTCTTCCTCACCATGGACACCTGGTGGCCTCGACTTTAAAAGACATCATCCCACGTTACTTCACCATGAAAGGGCGTTACGTTGAAAGACGTTTCGGTTGGGATTGTCACGGTCTTCCGATCGAACACGAAATCGACAAGAAACTTGGCATGTCAGCTCAAGACGCCGTCGCCAAACTTGGGATCAAAGGCTACAACGATGAATGCCGTGGAATCGTTGATCGCTATACTACTGAGTGGGAAAAAACAATTTCCCGTCTCGGTCGTTGGGTTGATTTTGAAAACGACTACAAAACCATGGACACTTCATTCATGCAGTCGGTGTGGTGGGTTTTCAAACAACTTTGGGACAAAAACCTCATTTATCAAGGGACACGAGTCGTACCTTTTTCAACGGCGTTAGGAACTGTTCTTTCAAACTTCGAAGCTGGACAGAACTATCAAGACGTTCAAGATCCGGCGGTAACAGTTCTTTTCAAATTGAAAGATGAAGATGCTTATATCGCTGCTTGGACCACTACACCTTGGACACTTCCATCCAACTTATGCCTATGTGCTGGTGCAGATATCGATTATCTGAAGGTTAAAGATGAAGATCTTGGAAAAGTTTTCTATATCGCCAAAGACAGACTTGAAGCTTACTCCAAGAAAAGAAACTTCACGACACTTGAAGAACTCAAGGGAAGTTCACTTAAAGGTAAGCGTTATGAACCTCTCTTCAATTATTTTGCAGGCCTTGAAAGTGAAGGTGCTTTCCAAGTATTGAATGACGACTATGTCACAACTGATGCCGGTACAGGTGTTGTTCATATCGCCCCTGGTTTTGGTGAAGACGACAACAGAGTGATGAAAGAAGCCGGTATGGCCGAAGTATTCGCTTGTCCAGTGGATGATGCAGGCAAATTCACCAAAGAAGTTTCTGACTATGTTGGCGTCCATGTGAAAGAAGCTGACAAAGAAATCATCAAAAGACTCAAAGACGAAGGGAAACTTTACGAGCAAGGTGTTCTGGTTCACAGTTACCCATTCTGTTACCGTTCAGATACTCCTTTGATCTATAAAGCAATTCCATCTTGGTATGTGAAAGTCGAAGAGATCAAAGAAAGACTTCTTGCTTCGAATGCCCAAATCAACTGGGTCCCTGATCACATCAAAGACGGACGTTTTGGAAAGTGGCTTGAAGGTGCAAGGGACTGGTCAATTTCCAGAAACAGAATCTGGGGAACACCTCTTCCGATCTGGCAAAATGATGAGACAGGAAACTTCATCTGTATTGGTTCAATCGAAGAATTGAAAAAATATACAGGTGTTGTGGTTGATGATCTTCATAGAGAAAATGTCGACGTCCTTGACTTCAAAGTTGATGGAGAGGAAGGAACATATAAGAGAATCACTGAAGTTCTCGACTGTTGGTTTGAGTCTGGTTCCATGCCGTACGCTCAACTTCACTACCCATTTGAGAATCAGGAAGTTTTTAAAGAAGGTTTTCCTGCTGAGTTTATTGCCGAAGGTCTCGATCAGACCAGAGGTTGGTTTTATACTCTGACAATTCTTTCGACTGCTCTTTTTGACAAGCCAGCGTTCAAAAACGTTATCGTTAACGGGATGGTTCTCGCTGAAGACGGAAAGAAAATGTCCAAGCGTTTAAAGAACTATACTCCACCTGATGAGTTGATGGCCTCTTATGGTGCTGATGCCCTAAGACTTTATTTGATCAACTCAGGTCTTGTGAAAGCAGAAGAACAAAGATTTACTGATAGCGGTGTTAAAGACATGACCAGAAGAGCTCTTCTTCCGTGGTATAACGCTTTCAAATTTTTCTCTACTTATGCACAAGTTGATGGTTGGAATACAAAAGATCATTTCAGAAGAGGCGATAACATCCTCGACAGATGGATTCTTTCAAACCTACAGACTTTGAAGAAAAACATCGCTACAGAAATGGAAGCATACAAGCTTTATAACGTGGTTCCTGCACTCTTTACTTTCATTGAAGATTTGACCAATTGGTACATCCGTCTCAACAGATCACGATTCTGGGGAGAAGGAATGAGCGAAGATAAAATGGCTGCCTATTCAACTCTATTCACAGCAGTGAAGGAATTGTCGCAATCAATGGCTCCATTCTCTCCTTACCTATCTGAATATGTTTATCAGGAACTTGGCCAATTTGAAGGAGCCGACAGAGAAGAATCTGTTCACCTCTGTGATTACCCAATGTCAGATGAAACTTTGGTGAACCCACTTCTTGAAGACGCTGTAGGAAGACTTCAACAATTGATTCTTCTTGGACGTCAAAAAAGAAATCAGGTTCAAATCAAAGTCAAAACTCCAATGGCAAGACTGAGTGTCATTCATCATGATCAAAAGATTCTTGATGAAATCAAAAAACTTGAAGACTACATCAAGACGGAACTTAACGTGAAAACTGTTGAGTACAGCACTGAGGAAGGCAAATATATTGATTTTTATGCCAAACCAAATGCTCCTGTTCTAGGTAAACAGCTTGGAAAAGAGTTTGGAAAGTTCACGAAGCTGATTAAAGAACTCAGCAGTGACCAACTCACAAAGATGGAAGCTGAAGGTTCTATCGAAATCGAAGGGCGTACTTTCCAAAATACAGACATCCTTCTTTTCAGAGAGGCAAAAGAGGGAACTCAGGCCCTCTCTAACAGGTACATCTCCATCGACATGGACTGCAACCTGACGGATGAACTTGTGGCCGAAGGTTTGGCGAGAGAAGTAGTGAATAGAATCCAAAAAACCAGAAAAGATCTGAACTTCAACGTAGAAGATCGAATCAAAGTGGTCTTTTCAGGTTCTGACGATCTGGTTGAGGCCATCAAGGCACACAAAGATTATATCTCTGGTGAGACCCTTGCGGTGGCGCTTGAAATGGGATCTCCAAATGAGGCGATCAATTTCAAAGTTGAAAAACACGATCTCAATCTCGAAATTACAAGAGTTTAACTCTCCGGCTAAATCTTTATGGTTTGGCCGGAATTCCTTAATTTCATTGTATAATAGTCCGATATGTAAATACTTATTCAACCTCTCATCAAGGATGAACAATGTCTGCATTTGTTAAAGGAACTATTGAATTTATCTCCTCTGATCATCATAGCAAGTACAGCTATAAATTGACCCCCAGAGAACATGAAATGGCCGACACCTTAATGGTGAACTTTAAAAAATATGGCTTCAATCCTGATGAGAAAAAGACCTTATGCCAGACGTCCAGAAAGAATATTCTAAGCTTTACTAACCTAGAAGCTGATGACCTCTACACTCAGGCCATGGCACTTGTGAGAAGAGCAAAAAGAATCAACTCCAAGAAAGTAGAAATAAAGGCCGAAGGACAAGGTGCCTTCATTTGCTTAGTGGCCATTTACTCCGGAGAACTTCCTCCAAATAAGCAGTATTTCTTCACTTTGAATTCAGTTCCTCTGAAACTTATGAAGAAAGAATTTCTAAAAAAGAAATCAAAACCGGGTTCAGTGAATATCGATTTGCGCTATACCAAAGACTGTTGGCTGACTCCCTTGCAGAGTCTCCACCAATGTCCGAGGTTTCTAGACATCTACGACGACAGTCAATTCGATAATTGGGTTGATGCCGCCTGACAAAGGCAACCCATCGTTGACAGCCTCCAATTCAGAACCGATCATTAGAGAGTGAAAGTCATTCTCGCTACCCTATTTATGCTGTTCTCAACGACATCTTCTGCCAACACAGCTGGAGAAATGAGTGTCAGTTATCCTTATTTTCATTTGAAAAAAGAAGACATCGATATCAATCGAGCTGTTTTTCTCAGATATGTACGACCACAGCTCAAATCCATTGTGAAAGAATATTTTCACATTCTAAAAAAACTTGAACCTTCACAAGAAAACCTCATTGAGCTTTGGTCGAATGTTCAAACTCTGAATGATCTCTGGGTAAAATGGAAACTTGAGTGTCCTGTCAGTAGTGAAGAAGTTTGTCGAGATACACTTAAAGAAATCTACAAAGAATCGAGAAAACTCGACTTGGTGACACTCGACTTCCATAAGAATCATCTGGGCTACAGGGGAAGAAGTGGTGATTACATAGACAATGTTATCAAGCTCTCCAACAGTCTGGATAATATTCACAATATGAATTACAGAGTTATGCATATTATTGAAGAGGCCATGCTGATCAGAGGAACTCCCTATAATCCAAACGCACTCGTCAATGAATCGCTAACCTCTCTTTTGCACGAAATGTTGGTTGACTCTGAACTGATCCTCTCTTCTCTCCTTGAAAAGGATTTTCGTCCCATTTTTGATTTGGTTTGGGCAAGTTTCATCAAGAGAATTGAAAGACAAATTTTATTCAAAGACGACAAAGATTTCCTAGTAGAACATCTTGGAAACTTGAATCTTGCTTGGAATACTTTTCACATGAAAGTCAGCAAATCTGATCTGAGACTTCCTAAGGCCCAACTTCAAATTGTGACTATCATGCACAATCGTTGGAACTCTGTTTTGAAAGTCATGCTCCGTCGAAACTAATTTCACATTCTAATTCTAAAAATAAAAGGCCCAGCATAAAGCCGGGCCTTGATAGTCTTTTGCTTTTGATAAAGAACTAAAATCTAAATTAGATTTTACCACCTCTTCTTGAACGGAAAGATGTCTTAGCTCTTCTCTTGGCTGCTGCGGCAGTTTTTTCTTTCATAAGAACAGAAGGTTTTTTGTATTCTTGCCTTTTTCTGTACTCACGTACAACACCGTAGGACTCACAAAGTCTCTTAAACTTTTTTAGAGATCTTTCAACACCAAGTTTGTCATCAACTTTGATATAGACTGAAGATTTTTGAGTCGTCATAACGGAATTCACCCCCTTCCAAGCAGCATTCAAAAAGCTCCTTTAACGAAGCTTGTTTTAGTGATAAAAAGTTCACCTAACTTACGGGAGCCAGTGCTAGAAGTCAATTCAGACGTTTAGCTCTTTTGAGGTCAGTTAACTATGCAAAATCAGATGGGTTTATTCGACAGTGAAACGCCAAAAGCGGTCAAATCAGAGACCATCTCTTCGAAATCGCCTTTGGCCTATCGCATAAGGCCTAATTCAATTGAAGATTACTTCGGACAAGAAGAAGTTTTTAAACGCTACCCTAGACTTAAAGACGGCCATTTTCAAAACCTGATTTTGTGGGGACCTCCTGGTGTTGGTAAAACAACTCTTGCTCAAATCATTGCTAATAAAAGTGGAAAAGAACTTTATCGCTTCAATGCGGTACTTGGTGGTGTAGCCGATCTTAAAAAACTCATCTCGTCTGCGATGGAGATGAAAGAAAAACACGCTATTGAATCCATCATCTTCATTGATGAAATTCATCGCTTCAACAAGGCCCAGCAAGATGCCCTTTTACCGTACGTGGAAAAAGGTGACTTTGGTTTGATAGGAGCGACGACAGAAAATCCAAGATCGAGTATCAACCGCGCCCTACTTTCTCGAGTAGGAATTGTTGAACTTAAGGCACTGACTCAGGAAAATATCAAAAGTATTCTTGAAAGAGCTCTAGAAAAACTTTCAATCAAAGTGAGTGAAGAAGTACTCGACTTCATTTCTGATCATTCTTCAGGAGATGCCAGACGAGCACTCAACATGCTTGAGATTGTTGAAAAGGAATATGCTCTTTCCGGAGAAGAAATGGCATTTGATCAACTCAAGGCCCAAATTCTCGAGAACGCTAGAAATTACGATAGAAATCAAGACAGACATTACGATGTTATCTCTGCTTTTATCAAATCAATGAGAGGCAGTGATCCCGATGCGGCTATTACATGGCTAGCCGTTATGCTTGATGGTGGAGAAGATCCAGTTTTCATTGCTAGACGTCTGGTGATCTTTGCTTCTGAAGATGTAGGGAACGCCGACCCAAGTGCGCTTCCTCTTGCCGTGGCAGCGCTGTCTGCTGTTCAAAGTATTGGCATGCCAGAAGCCAGAATTAATCTGGCCCAAGCTGTGACATATCTGGCAGCCACAGTGAAATCCAATGCTGCTTATCAGGCCATTGGTTCTGCAATGAGCTGGGTTACAGAACAAAGTACGGTTGAAGTACCCGATCATCTCAAAAATTTTCCACCACAAGGAAGCAAGAAATATCTCTATCCTCATTCTTACGAAGGACATTTCGTTCCTCAAGATTATGTGAAGACAAAAGACAAACAAGTCTTTTACGAACCGACTGAAATTGGTAGAGAAAAAAATATCAGAGAGAGACTTAAAGGACTGTGGCCAGATCGTTACTGAAGATCGTTTTTTGTAGCAGGAACCGCTTGGTCTTCATGTTGAACAAAAACGGGTCTGGTATCGACTGAAGATGGTTTTCTTCCCTTGTAATACTTCTTGTCCATATAGAACAAAGTAAACCCAGGAAATATAAGACTTGGATCTCGAACGACTCTTTTGTTGTTCTCATACAAGAAGGGCCAATAGCGAACTTTATTATAGAGTTTTTTGGAGATGTGTCCTAATGTTTCATTTCTTGAAATCAAATAGGCCTTACCTTGAGGTAGAGCGAATTTATTATCAGTAGGCTTGTAATAAATTTTTGTTCCGGCCTTGATTTTATTTCCAAGCACTACGTTTTCGTTCCAATCTTTAATGTCTTTCCATTTTCTATAGTCGCCATAAATCTTGAAGGCCACCAACATCAACGTATCATTTTTTTGAACTTCGTATTCGAGATAATAATCAGTAAGAACATCAACATTCTTATCAGTGATTTCAACAGAAGCCAGCTCTCTTGAATTTTCTTCGAGACTCTCACCGACTTCTTTCATGATCTTGTCATCAATGGGTTTCCAATTTTTGACACCCGTCAGGTCGATATTATCCACCACCAGGTTATTGCCCTGATCATTTCCGCCGCAAGATATGAATGTGGCGCCCATTAAGAGCAAAAGAAGACAGTTCTTCATAATCAGCTAATCGGTTGAGATCTTCCAATAGTTTAGCACGACACTCGGGTATCAATATTGATCAATAAAATCAGTGCTTTATAGGATAAGTTCCACTGACTGTTTTTCGTGTCAGATAATTCTTAAATATAGAGAAGAGAGGGTATCTAACTTACCGTAAATACATAAATCTTAGATTCAACTTTATAATTGAGTGACCCGATAGGTTATTGAATTATGAAAAATTGGCTCGCACTCATTCCATTACTATCAATGCTTTTGTTGTCCTCGTGTTTGGACAAGAAGGGCTACATTGACGGTGAGTTCGCACTTGATGGTTTTACTTTTGATGTCGTCGCTCCAGATTTCACTTTGATGACTTCAACACCAGGATACAGAAACTCTACTTCTATTAATTTAAGTTTTAATATGGGCCCTGGAAAAATAAACTGCGAAAGTTTTGTTTCCTTTGCTATCACTGAAAGCTCATCAACTCCTTCTGACTCTGCCTTCTCAAGAACTTGTCGAACAAGTGGCATTCAGATTGAGAACTTTATCCTCGATCCAACAGAAGGGAGTAAAACTATTTATGTTTTTGCAAAAAGTTCCCAAGGACAAATCTCTGCACCAAAAACAGTACAATTCATACTCGACACAACGAACCCAACTGTAAGCCTCGTTGATGTAACAGGTCTCAAAAGAGGAACAAGCCTAGAGTCCCTCTCATTCACTCTGTTTGATACAAATGATTTTTCAAATATCATGCTTGAATATTTTAATGGAACTTCCTGGTCTCTTATCGCTTCATTGACGTCATCGGATTCCAACTTTTCATACAACTATCCAGCGGATGATATTCCTAATGCGCAATTCAGGCTGACCGGGACAGACAGGGCCGGAAATACAACAGTCAGCACGACATCAAACTTTATTGTAGACTCAACTCCTCCTACTATTAGTTTTACAACTCCCCCTTTATTGTTAAGAGGTGGGAACTCACAGAATTTATTTTTCACAGCGAGCGATTTAAATGGACTCGGAAATAGTTCAGTGGAATTCAATCCTTCAAAAGGCAGCTCTAGTTTTGGTTCTGGAATCGCAAATCCGAGCTCTCCTTACGCGTGGACCGTTCCTTCAATAGACACTACAGATGCTGCATTTAGATATACAGTTTATGATGCCGCAGGAAATGTGAGCATTGTTGATACAACTGCAGCCAGTATTGTAATTGATTCAACTCCTCCTGTGGTATCTCTAGATCCTATCCCAGCTCTACTTCAAGGTGGAGATAGTCAAACCCTGAATTTTAGCGCTACAGATATTGGAGGAAGTGGAATTTTCTCGGCAATCCTTGAGTACTCTCAAGATGGAATCATCTATTCCACAATTCAACCTAACCCATCAGCACCATTTCCATGGACAATACCTACTGACGATACAACAACGGCCAGAGTTAGATATAGCGCGACTGACGTTGCAGGAAATACTACGACGGTAATAAGTAACGTATTTACTATAGATTCAACACCTCCATCTCCTCCACCTGTAACACTGGTGAGTGCTGCTATTACAAATTCGACAACGACTACGATTACAGTAAACGATTGTACTGATAGACCTTTTGTTCTACTCAACATGGCTGCACAGCCACTCAAGACAGATGTAGCATGGGTCCCATGTTCTACCGTGGTCGGAAGTTATAGTTACACAATTCCAAGCACTGAAACTACACACACAGTCAGAGTCTGGGCAAAGGATGCCGCAGGAAACGTCTCAGCCACTTCATCAAATTTGAACGTGATCTATGATGTAACTCTGCCTACGATTAGTATCGCTGACATGAATTCTATTCTCCGCGGAGGAGCTTCTGAAAATATCACTTTCAGTACATCTGATTTAAATGGAGTCGCTTCATACACAGTAAGCTACGCAGCTGACGGGACAAATTTTTCACCACAGTTCACATCTCCGACTGGGAGTCCATACAGTTGGACAGTTCCAAGTGAAGATAATCCTGCGAGCAGACTTAGAATTACTGCTTTAGATAATGCTGGTAATTCAAACACTGCAACGACAACGAGCTTCATTGTCGATTCGACTCCTCCATCAGTTACTCTTGATCCCATTCCTGTTTTGTTAAAAGGCGGTAACAATTTAAATATTAATTTCACTCAGTCTGATACAAATGGGATTAGTTCAACGGTATTAGAATATGCAGCCGATGGTAGTACCTATTCAACTATTGTAAATGATCCAACTTCTCCATATGCTTGGTCAATCCCAACAGATGACACGACTACTGCCAGAGTTAGATACACTGTTATCGACAATGCAGGAAATTCAACTCAAATCGTCAGTAATGTTTTTGAGGTTGACTCTACTCCTCCACCTGCTCCTCCAGCAACACTGGCCAGTTCAATTATCACAAACTCTACAAGTACTTTTGTAACTGTTTCAGACTGCACAGACAGACCTTCTGTACTTCTCAATATGGGAACTCAGCCACTTGATAATGATGTTGCCTGGGAAGCTTGCTCGACAGCCATTGCAAATTATAACTATATTATCCCTGCAGTAGAAACCACTCACACAATAAAAGTCTGGGCGAAAGATGCTGCTGGAAACGTTTCCTTAACTTCAACTGATTTGACTGTAACCTATGACGTAACTCCTCCAACAGTTAGTGTCACCGATATGCTTGCTATGCTAAGAGGTGGAGCTTCTGAGAGTATCGTATTCAGTACTTCAGATTTAAATGGGATATCCACTTACACCGTAAGTTACGCTGCAGATGGTACAAATTTTTCTTCACTTTTCACTTCACCTACAGCTAGTCCATATTCTTGGACTGTTCCAAGTGAAGACAATCCAGCCAGTAGGATTCGAATTACTTCTATCGATAATGCAGGGAATTCTAATATTGCAACGACTGCTGCTTTCGTAGTTGATTCAACTCCGCCAAGTATTACCTTGGGAGCTATTCCAATTCTCCTGAAAGGTGGAAATACTCAAGGTATCTCATTTACGAAATCAGATCTCAATGGAATAGCATCCTCTTTAATTGAGTACGCTCCTGACGGAGTTACTTACAGTACTCTGGTAACAGATCCTGCTTCCAGCCCATGGAGTTGGACTATTCCTTCTTCAGACACTTTTTCAAGCCGGATTAGATTCACAGTTGTTGATAATGTCGGGAATTCATCACAACTTGTTTCCAATGCTTTTGATATCGACTCTTCAGCTCCTGTTATAGCTTGGCCATCATTTCCTGCTTCTTATTTGGCCTACACTTTCGCAGCTGTTAACTGGCAAATCACGGAGCCTCATTCTGTAAACACAGAGAATATGACATTGGAAATTTGGAATGGTTCAACTTGGACACTACTTAGCACACAGGCCGCAGCAAATGGTTCTATGACAAATGCTCCTTATACTTATTCTTATAACTTCCCTTATGCTCAAACTTCTGGATATAAATTCAGACTCACATTGAATGACGTACTTGGGCACCAAGTAGTCTCTGAATCACCTGTATTCAACGTCAGAAGTGCAACTCTTGGTAATGATGGCAACATCACATTCCCAGATACATTGAACAAATCGATTAGTGCAATTTCAACATTAACAATTACAAATAATGGAGACGCTCCAACCATTGGATGTACCGCTCCTTCACTGGCCGATGCGACTCACTTTACGATTGTCACAGACAACTGTGGGACGGCTCCTCTGGCCGCTCTTGCTTCCTGTACAGTTGATGTTAGATTCACCCCGCAAACCAAAGGAAATGGTAAGACAACATCTCTTAATTACAATTGTACAAACTCATCAACCAGCCTTTCACTAACAGGAAACTCACTCAATAATGCTCCTACATTTGCTTCAGGAACGACTGTGATCGTTAACGAAGATACTGTTATTTCTTTTGATGTAAATCCTGCGACTGATATAGATGGAGACCCCATTACATATACATTGATAAATGACACGACAAACGGTTCGCGTACTAACTGCCTAACTGTAGCAAATGATACAGACCTAAGTTGTATCTACCAAGGAAACCTTCATTATTTTGGAGGAGATTCATTCACTGTCAGAGCAAATGATGGGACAGCAAATTCACCGACAGACGCAACAGTTAGCATCACTGTAAATTCCGTCAACGATTTACCACTCACTGGAGCTGATCAATCTTTCAGTGCTGTTGATGGTGTCGCTCTCAATTTTACACTTAATATTGGTAGCGATGTTGAAACCGCTGCAGGCTCACTAACTTATAAACTCATCTCTGGACCAGCAGTAGGAACTTTAACAAATTGTATAACAACTGGTGGATACACAACGGATAGAACTTGTACCTACACAGCTCCGGTGAACACCTCTGGAACATATTCTTTTACCTATCTTGTGAATGATGGAATTGCAGATTCCGTAAGTACTGCATCTGTGACGATCACAGTATCTGACCAGACACCAACGACTCCAAATCTTTCTCCGGCAAACTTCGCTTCTGCGACATCTACCAGCAATAATCCAATAACCCTCACGGCCGCGAGCTGTACAGATATTGCCTTTATAATGATACAAGAGTCTTCGACAGCTCCAACAGTTGGCTCACCAGGTTGGCAAGCTTGTACAACAGCTATTGGTGGACACACATTCGATCCAAGTATTACCAACCAACAGGGCTTTAGAACCCTTCGTATTTATGGTCGAGACCCTAGTAACAATATTTCTTCTGCTCAATTGGTAAACTTTATCTATGACTCTCAAGCTCCATTAATGGTGTTCGAGAATCAACCAACCCTCCCAAATGCAATCACATGGACCATTAATTGGACTCTAACAGAAGCTACAATTCTAGCATCAGATAATATGACACTAGAATATACCCTCGATAGCGGCTCCACCTGGAACCCGATCGTGACTATACCAGTAGGAACAAATGGTCCACACTCATCAAAACCTTATAGTGCGAACTGGACTGTTCCAGGGGGATCTTACAATAACACAGCAAGATTTAGACTTACTCTTACTGACGGTACTGGCTTGACCGGGGTTAGCACCTCGAATCTTTTTAGTATTGTTGCAGATACTGTTCCACCTGTACTCAATGCCGGCGGGATGAAAGTCAACGGAAGTGCGACTCCCCCAATCACACCTTATAAGTATGTCGATGTCTCAATCAACTCTACAGATGCACTGACTAATGTGACTCATTTCTGTTTGAAAACAGTGAATTCAGCTCCTTTAGGATCTGATGATTGCTGGGTCGCCGTAAATGCACCCAACCCAGGGCTCACTCCTGCACTAACTTTGAACCTAGTCAATTTCCCAATGCTTCTCGGATTCGTACCAGGACCATATACAGTTTATGCATGGACCAGAGACTTAAAAGGAAACATTTCTACAAATACAGGAACAGTTGGCAAAGATATCGTGAACATCACCTATGACAACGATGCTCCTCCTGAAATTACTAATTTCTTCGCAGCTAATACTTCTGCGCCCAGTAACCCATTGCTTGAAACAGAAACTAGATTTCTAAACCTAGATACTGTTTACATTAAATGGAGGGCCACTGATGACAATGCTCTTCCAGCACAAATCAATCTTTCCTATACTACGGATGATATTAACTATACTGACTTCGCTACCGGACTTTCAAATGGTATAAATAACTGTGCTGTTTTAAATGATCCAGGCTCAACTTTGGATGATAACTCTACAGGTTGTTATGAATGGCCATTCCCTGCGGCAGATAATCAGTACTTCAGAATCAAAATTGAAGTTGTTGATAGTGCCAATCAAGGAACATCAGTGACTTCTGTTCCAATGAACTCTTCTACATTTAGAGTTCTTGCAGGGAACGTCTCTCAAGGTTTAAATTCCTCTGCAAAATCTGCACTATTTGCACCTAGAGGTGCAACTTATCTCTACTCACTAGCAGTTGCTAGTGATGGTAAAATCTTTTTCGTAGATTCAAATTTAGATCTCGTCTACGTCAACCCGCAAACTGGTATTGTTGAGCAACTCCTCGATCAAACAGGAAGCTACTCTGGGGACAGTGGACCTGTCAGATCTGCCACAGCTAAATACATCTATAAGATAACGATGGATTATCAAGACAGACTTATCATCTGGGATTACGATAGAATCCGACGGGTTGATACCAGAACTGAACCAATGCAAATTGAAACAATTATTGGTGGTTACAATAATGGAGCAGTTGGTACTCAGACAACTGACATCGTTTCCAATCCTGCTGACTTGAAAGTTTACCCAGGTCCAGGAAATGCTGACCTTCTTCAACCTCTACCAAACGGAGACATTTGGTTCCAAGCAGGACCTTATGGAACCACAGAAAATGCTGGAAATACTCTTAGGATTTATAGAGGAAGTCTCCCTACCCCTGATATCCAAACTATCCATGTCTCAGGAACTGGAGCTTACGGCATCTATAATGGTCCAGATAGTGGCTATGTTGATGTAGTCATGGATCTAGAAAACAACACAATCAGAGGATATTATCCAGTTTTTGATGTCAACACATCTTCCATTCAAAAACTGATGGTCACCCTTCAACATCCTCACACCGGTTGTTCTTGGTACACAATGGCCAATGTTAATACGACAACCTATGTCTCAGAAGGACCTCACCCTCCAACCTTCAACAATACTTGTGGTGACTACTACACAAGAGTTGGACTTGATGGACAGGTTTATCGATTCAATAACAACGTGGCTTGGCCAAACATGGTTAAGCGTTACAATATGAATGATACTTATTCTCTGGTGATCGGTACTGGTAACACTGGTTGGAATGGTTACTGTGCTGATGGAACTCCAATTACAACATGTAAGACCAATGTGACTGATGTTTTTGTCACTCCTGCAGGACAAATCTTTTTCGTAGATAACGGAGTTATCAGGGTTGTCGATGAGTCAGGCAATGTTCAAACACTTTATGGTCAAACTAAAACATATGGAGATGGTGGTCTAGCTCAGGATGCGAGATTCGATAACCCTCACTATATCGATCATGGTGTTGGTGACAATGTGATTCTCTATGACTCAGGACAAATCGTAATGAGAGAAATCCGTCCAAATGAACTTGTTGCTCAGGTTGTAAAACTTGCTGGTAACGGTGAGTCTGGGGGAATCAATTTCGGAGGCATTCTCGCTAAAGACCAATTAATGAATGGAGCCAGTTGGAACCAACCTGGGTCTTTTGTCACAGATCCTGCGACAGGAGATGTCTATTTCACCTGTATTTGGGGTGGGATTTGTAAGCTCAATCGTGCAACAGGATACTGGGAACAATACACTGGTCTAGGTGGAGGTGTTCATTACTCCACAACAGGTACCACTGATGGCAGCACAATGGTCAATGGTGGATATGCCATAGGTATTCTCTTTGGAAAGAATGGAAAGCTCGTTACTGGACATTACGAATGGTCAGGGTCCGCTCCTCAGTATTCGACATTGAGAGAATTTGATATTGCCTCCAAACAGTCGACTTTCATGGCAGGAAAATATGAAGTAGACGGCGCATCTGGTTGTCCTGATGGAACAGGTGATGGCTGTAATCTCAATGCCAATAGAAGTACAGGAAGAGCAGGAACCTATCATGATACCAATGGAACCTGGCTATATGAGCACAACAATAACCAAATTAAATCTTTATCAGTAAGTGGAGCAACCGGTGCGATATCGCTCTTCGACACAATCTCAGATGGTGTCCAATCCATGGTATGGGTGGATTCTCAAAGCGTTCTCTATTATTGTAATAACTCTGGACGAATCAAAAAGAGAGAGTATCCATCACTCACCACAACACAGCTGAATTTTCCAACATCAACAATATCCTGTTATGGACAAAAACTACTCTATAAACCAGCTTCAGGACTTAAGCCCCACAGGCTTGTTTTCCCTTTCAGTCAGAATGGGATGAAAGGTGTGGCTGAGTACTATCTCCCATAATGTAATCCTTTCAATTCAAGGACTTTTCAGCTCAATCAATGTAAAAGCGCTAAATGCGAACCCTTTTCTTTATTTGCCTCTTTTTCAGCACCATGGTGCAGGCCGGATCTGATTGCCAGCAGTATCTCGATGATTGCGAGTACTACAGCTGTATTGAGGTCCAAAAGCAATGTGGTGAAGATGGCTACCCTATAGGCTTTGGCCGAAAATACTGCATGCGATTTGAGGAAAGAAGGGCCAATCTAAGTCCTGAAGGTCAGGAGTGGATGAAGCGAGTTCGATCTTGTTTGATTGCAGGTATGGAAGAATCCAGTGACGAGCTCACTTGTCGTGAGTTTAAAAGTTCGGCCGTTAAGCTTCATGTTCCTTGCTATGTAGACTCTGGCTATTGCCAACTCTCCAAAAAAGACAAAAAAGCTGTGATCAAGATGATTCGCTGGTCGATGTGGCGCCCCTCTCTATTGAGCGCCGGTATTCAAGTTCTGAGGTCCTGCAAATAAAAAAGGCCTCCTGAGGGGGGTGGAGGCCTTTGAAATATGCTAATTTTATCTAGAGATTAATCCCAGCGATAAAAGTTAACAGTAGCGTGATTGAGGTAATCTTCATGAATAATGAAGTACCCTAGATTTGACTGAACCAGACAGACTTGGATGTCTCTTCTGTTGTTGTCAAAGTACTTACATGAGTTGTGAATTCTTCCTTGTGGTCCCCAACCAAAATTAATGGCCTTTGGTGAACAACCAATATCATCAAGAAGTTCACGAACAACTCTAATGGACTTTGCAAGAATGTCAGTCCCGTAATCTCTCATTTGAATATCATCAAGATCAATAACGTATGAACTTCTATCTGCTCTGAAATTATTAAGGAGACGTTGCTTACATTCAACAACGTCATTTGCTTCAGCTTTAATTGAAGCTGCAAAAATAATCATTAATAGTACTACTAATAATTTCTTCATTTATCTCTTCCTCAGGGCATTTCTTAAAATGCGCAATGCGTAAAATCATGTGTGCTAGTAGAGTCTTATATCTTTGGTCAACTAAACTGTCCAAGAAATTATTGAAATGACGAGCATTCAAGGGCTTTTCCGTGTGTCAAAACCAAATCCTGACGGAAGTATTAAGCCAACCTTAAAAAAACTATTAGCAAAACTGATAATTTATTTGTATAACCCTTTTACAATAAAAGCGGGATGGGGAAATTGAAAACACTACTTGCACTAGCTCTATTGATTCCTACACTGGCCTGGGCCGATCTAACTTATTATCCAAAAGACATTCAAACGAATCTTGAAAGAGGTATGCTTAAGAACGACGTTCTAAAGGAAACACTTTTTAGAGTTCTTTCTGAAGATCACACCAGAAAGAACGGAAGAAATGATGAACTTGGATGTAAATCAAGTGGGACATGTTACAGACATAAATCACTTGGTTACCGAGGAGCGAGAAAAGTTCTTTTCGGTAAGATCCATCTTGAAGAAGATTCAAGAGGATACTTTGTGAAGGACGTTTACTGTCGAAAAGAATTCACAAGAAGCCAGACGAACGTTGGACCAAACATCATCCCAAACAGCAACGTTCTTAACTGTGAACACACATGGCCTCAATCAAAGTTCACAGGACGTTTCGATAAAGAATTACAAAAATCAGATCTTCACCACCTTTACCCTACAGATTCAAGAGCCAACAGTATCAGAGGAAATCATAATTTTGCTGAAGTTGATGGTTACAGTGCATACGATGGTTGTGAAGCTTCTCAAAATGGTGGAGACAAGTTCGAACCACCAACAGAACACAAAGGTAACGTTGCCAGAGCTCTTTTTTACTTCTCTATCAGATATCAAATTCAGATTCCTGATAGCGAAGAAAAATTCCTAAGAGAGTGGAATGAACAAGATCCAGTTGATGCTGAAGAAAGAGAGAGAAACGAGTGGATTCAAAAGATCCAAGGAAACAGAAATCCTTTCATCGATTATCCTCACCTAGCGGATAGCATCCAAAACTTCTAATCAAAATTAAAATTGATTTAAATATGAAGGCTTCCTACGGGAAGCCTTTTTTATGTCCAGAATCTGGGCAAAAAAAAGCCCCGATAAACGGGGCTCTCAATTGTTTTTTGGTCTTAAGTCTTAGAACAAAGCTGATGGATCCATGTTCTCAAGATTGTGCTTAACGCTCGCTAGGAAGCGACCACCAAGCTCACCGTCGATCAGTCTGTGATCGTAAGTGTGAGTTGAGTACATCATATGTCTGATCGCGATAGCATCGTCTTCAGTAACGATTGGTCTTTTCTTAATCACACCTGAAGCAAAGATTCCAAGTTGTGGCTGAAGAATAACTGGAGTGGCCATCAAAGTTCCAAATGATCCAACGTTAGTGAAAGTAAATGTTCCACCTGAAAGCTCATCTAGAGTCAGTTTTCTATTTCTTGCCTTAGCTGCAAGCTCATTCACTTTTCTGGCGATACCAGTGATATTCAGTGAGTCAGCAGATTTGATGACTGGAACCACAAGTCCGTTTCCAGGAACTGCAACAGCGCATCCAAGGTTGATATCCTTTTTAACCACAATGTTTGTCCCATCAATTGAAGCATTCACCATAGGATGCTCTCTCAGGGCCTGAACAAGGGCATAGAGGATGAAGTGAGTATAAGTTAGGCTGAATCCTTCCTGTCTTTTGAATTCGTTTTTAAAGCCTTCTCTGAACTTCACAAGCTTGGTCATGTCGATTTCATCAAGCGAGTTGACGTGTGGAGAAGTTAGTTTGGATTCAACCATGTTCTTGGCGATGGCCTTTCTCATGTTATCCATTGGAATGATTTCGACTCTCTCCCCTGTCGCAAGTGTCTGAGCGACGCCACCAGCAGGAACTGATGTTGGAGCTGGAGCTGCCGGAGCAGGAGCTGTTCTGGCTGCAGGAGCAGCGGCTGGAGCACCGGCTCCTCTATTTTGAAGATAGCTCATGAAATCTTCTTTATTTACTCTTCCGCCGGCCCCGGTACCAACGATGTTGGCCAATTCACCAAGATCAACACCATTTTCTTTGGCGAGAGCTTTAACCAGTGGAGTGTAGAATCTACGTCCGGCTTCAACTTGAGCATTTGACGTTTCAACTTCAGCTAAAGCTACAGCTGTTCCGCCTCCGTTTTGTTCTACGGCAACCTCAACTTTTGCAGGAGCTGCTGAAGTCGATGAAGATGATCCACCTGAAAATGGAACAGAAAGGTCGTCTTCAAGAACAGCTATCTTGATGCCGACATCTACTGTGTCACCTTCAGGAAAAAGAATCTCTTCAATTCTTCCTTCAAAAGGAGAAGGGATTTCAGATTCCACTTTATCAGTAGAGATCTCAAGAAGGATCTCATCGATTTGAATGGTATCGCCTGGTTGCTTGTGCCATTTGGTGATCGTTCCGTTTGTGATCGACTCACCCATTTGTGGCATTACGATTTCTTGCTTGGCCATATTTTACTCCTAAAAGTTAAGCGCTCTGTTTCTAGCGGCCATCACTGACTCCGCCAACCACTCTCCCAAAGTTGGGTGTGGGTGAACAGTTGCAAAAATTTCTTCATCAATTCCTTCCATTTGTCTGAAAAGAACGTATTCGTGGATTAACTCAGTTGCGTGTGTTCCCACGATGTGAGCTCCAAGAAGCTCTCCATGTTTTCCAAGAAGTGTCTTAACAAATCCATCCTTCTCATTTGAAGCTACGGCTTTACCGTTAGCTGTGAAAGGAAGTTTACCAACACTGTATTCAATCCCCTGCTCTTTAAGAGCTCTTTCGGTGTAACCAACACTGGCAACCTGAGGCTGACAGTAAGTACATCCAGGGATATTCATTTTGTCGATTTTATGGGGATGAGCTCCAGAGATATGCTCGGCAGCCACAACACCTTCGTGAGAAGCAGCGTGAGCAAGTAGTGGAGGTCCAGCAACATCACCAATTGCGTAGATGTTTGGAACATTCGTCTGGTACATATCGTTAACTTGAATGAAGCCACGATCAGTTTTGATGCCTACAGCTTCAAGTCCGATATTCTCGATATTTCCTGTCATTCCAACTGCGATCAGACCCATGTCGAATTTGTAATCGACGGCCTTTCCACCTTCAACAGTTGAGATAGTCACATCATTACCATTGTTCTTAGCAGAAACTTTTTCCACACCAAGACTCATCTTGATGCCATATTTTTTATAAGCTTTTTCAACTTCAACTGATGAGTCTGTGTCTTCAATTGGAAGAAGATGTTTTTGAAGTTCAAAGATATGAACATCGACACCAAAGGCATTCCAAAAGTAAGCGAACTCAACACCGATTGCTCCGGCTCCGATAATACCGATAGACTTTGGAAGTTCTTCCATCTTGATGGCTTCCCAAGCACCAATCAGTCTTTTTCCATCGTGCTCAAGTCCTGGGAAAGATCGATATTTAGCGCCAGTGGCGAGAATAATATTCTTGGCATTAACTGTATCAACATGACCTTTGTTGGATTTCACTTCAATTTGAGTAGCAGACTTAAGTGTTCCATAGCCTTCGAAAACTTCGATATTGTTTTTCTTCATCAAGAAAGAAACACCTTTGGAGATACGATCAGAAATTCCTTTCGCTCTTTTTACAGCAGTTTCTCCACTTAGACCTTTAAGCTCGACATCAATTCCTAGAGATTTAAAGTCTTTGAGTTCATGTACTGAGTGAGCAGACTTAAGAACAGCTTTCGTTGGGATACAGCCTCTGTTGAGACAAACGCCTCCCATTTTATCTACTTCAATAATGGCAGTTTTTTTTCCGAGTTGGCTGGCGCGAATGGCAGCAACATATCCACCAGGTCCACTTCCGAGTACGACGACATCAAAGCTTTTCATATTGAAAAAATCCTTATAGGGTTTGGCGAACCTTCGTGGTTCGAAAGAAGCCAAAAACTTCGTGATTATTAACAGTTACAAACTAGCCACTTTTTAATTTCAGCAGACGAGTATGTCAACAAAACCAGATTCTAGAGCGATGCCCAAATTCGACAAAGTTCTTGCAGAAGAATTGCTGAAAGCCTTTCCTGATGGGGTTGTCGGGCTAGACCTTGAAACCACCGGACTTTCACCTTTAGTTGATAAAATAATAGAGATTTCTGCTGTCAAACTAACACCTGGCGGCATCAGCTATTTTGACCAATTGGTCGACCCTAGTTTAGACATTCCGCAAAAAACAATAGACATCCATGGAATCACCAACGAAATGGTGAAAGACTCTCCTAAAATCGAAGATGTTCTTCCTCAATTTTTTGAGTTCACTGAAGGTCTCCCCTTGGTGGCCCACAATGCACAATTTGATTTGGGATTTCTTGTTTTCAATTTACACCAACTCAAATTGAAAGTTCAAAATCATGAAATTTTTTGTTCGTGTAAATATGCTCGCTCAAGTCTTAAAAACCGAGAAAGTTATAAACTCTCAAGACTCGCCGAAGAGCTTGGGATCAATCTTGAAAATGCTCACCGAGCACTTGACGATGCAATAGCAGGTCTCGAAGTTTTCGGTCACTCCATTCAAGAGAGAAATAATCGCGATGAAAAACTCGCTTTATTTTCGGCCAAAATTTTTGAGCTCAAAGATTTTTCTCATCCTGAAGAAATGCAACTTCCTGAACATATTCAACCCATGATTCCTTTTGTTGCCGATCAAGAATTGATTGTCATGCGCTACAAAGGCGGAACTCATAAAAATAAATGGCGCCCAGTTCAGCCAATCGCTCTGCTTCCGCTTCCGAACGGAAACATCCTGTATGGAAAATGTCTGATAGCTGATCTTTACAAGTCTTTTGCGCTAAGCAAAATAAAAGACTGGAGACGCCCAACTGACCAAGATGAGGTAGAAAGGCTCATTCATGAACGTCGAGCAGAGCTTATCTAACCGCTTTTAGGCCTTTTTCCTTTGGGCTTTCGCGTCACCTTTGATATACAAGGCCCATGAACACTTTGATCAACAAGCACAATCTGGCCTACAGACTTCAACAGCTTCTCATTCTTGTTTTGCATCTTATCCTTCTTAAATGGATGATGTACGCCTTGAATAATTCTGGAAAGTACACCACCACTGAAGTGATGTTCCACTTTACTGGCATGGCGATTTACGGAGCTCTTTTGATTCGCGGATGTGCTTGGTGGGCCAAACGTCGTTACCTGAAAGAAACAGGTAAAACTTCACTCTAAATGAACTCATCAATCTGGAAAGATAAAATGAAATCAGCTCTTCGATCTACGAAAGAGTTGAATTCTTTTTTTAATTTCAAGTTTCCTAAAACTCCGTTTCCTATTTTTCTACCGATTGACTTGGCCGAAAGAATTAAAGAGTACGGAATAGAGTCTGCTCTTGGAAAACAGTTTCTTCCTCATTTGAAAGAGAATAATACTGATGGTCTTTTTGATCCAATTGGTGATGAAATTCATAGTCCAATTGCAGGACTTGTTCATCGCTATGGAAACAGAGCTCTCTACTTTCCTAC
>SBGE01000160.1 GCA_006226755.1 Deltaproteobacteria bacterium
GTTCCAGCTGCTGTTAAACCTCCACCATAAATGAAGGCTGCAGTAGATTTTCGTTTCAAAATTTCTTCAACGACTTCCATCGCAGAGCGAACATATTTGAGTAGTTTGAGTTGATCAACAGCATTGTTTCCGGCTTTCTTTAAAATATTTATGGCCTCCAAGCCTTTTGCAAGGAGCTCCTCAGCAGTTACTCCCAAAGCTCTGGCTTCATCAACACACTCATCTACTTTTTGAGAAAGACTTTTAATTGTATTTTCAGCTGCTGTTTGATTAGACGGAGGCGAAGACTGAGCTGATTGAAAATCATTGACTGCTGTCTCACAGGCTTTTTTCAACTCTTCAACATCTTGTTGAACTCCATCAGCATCTTCGGAAATCCCATCAACAAAACCTTGGATATCTTCAATATCTTCCAAAGTTCTATCGACCTGGGCCAAAGCCGCCATTTTCTTTTCGTCTTTATTCCCAGTTTTTGTATTTGCGGTAAGTGCTCTTATTTTTGAAATCAAAGTTTTATATTTTTTAATTAAACTTAATTCGAGACCAAGATAAACAGCAGACGAAGCGACAAAGGCATGAACTGATGGTCTGCTCCAGCAACTAAAGAGATGAAAAGGAGAAAAGAGAGCGACCAACAGTAAATTCAAATATGTTATTGCTAACCCGGCCATCGTTCCTTTCTTTGCACTCATCGCCTTATCTAAATTATTTTTCGCCCATTCTTCGCCTGATCCTTGAATTCCACGAGGTGGAACGTACTGTAGATCTTCATCATCAAGACCAAGCATATAAAGCGCTTTTTTCTCCTCAGGAAAATAAGGACTGATACCATCAGGGAGTTTCCCATTCGCATCCCAATTTTTGACAATCTCAGGCCAATTTTGTGCGAGAAGATCAGAGGCTTTATTGTTGCTAAGCAATCTTCTTAAAAGAGAATTTGGTAAAGACAAAAGCTGGTCGCCATCTGATAAGTTTGTTTGACACTGCTGCTGTGTATTTGAAAGATTATTGTTGAAGCTAATGCCTTTAGCTGACAATGCATTAGTCTGAGCAATCAAGGCATTGGCCTTGTTTATGCAATCATTGACCTGGGCAGGAGAAACGATAGTATTACATTGTGACTGTATTGTGCTTACACCTTTACTTAAATCCAGTCCGGCTTCGAAGAGCTCCTTTCCTTCATCCCATACTTTTTGAACGTCATTCAAACACTGATTGATTTGTGCTTGAGATGGAACTTTAACTGGCATGATAAGCTGATTGATTTTATCTCGATCAAGTGCAGAATCTTTACACATCTCTTCAATTCGAGATTCGATAACTCCAATTTCGTAAAGACGATTTATTTGCAAATCATCCATTCCATTAACACATTGAGAGGCACTGACTTTTGCCATCGCAACAGGTGATACCAAGAAAAAATACATGCTTATCCACAAAAAAGTGGATTTTAAAATCATCATCAAAACTCCAGTAGTTTAATGATATCGAAGGCTTCAAATTTTTTCTTTCGTTTTTCACCCGAGAAAAAGAGTCAACTAAGCGACTCCAGTTTTGACGAAGCTTTTCTATCTGAAAGACAATAACCCTATGAAAAAACACATCTTTTTTGCACTTCTTATTTCAAGTTCCCTCTTTGCTGATGAAAGGCTTCAAAATCATCAAAAGGCTGCGGAAATATTTACCAATTGGCACTTCTTTGAAAACGGTCGCGGGATGACAATCTCACCCAACCTTTCAAAATTTATGTGGATGCTTGGAGAAGACAGGCAAAACAAATCAGACCCAGTCACAAACTTTATAGAAAAGCGATATGGCTTCATCGTTAAGGATGACAAGTTAATGGGGGTTTTCAACGTAAAGTACAAAAATATGAATGTTGGAGTGTTAGGATGTACAGCATGTCACTCAGGAAAAGCCGCAGGAGTATTTGTTCCAGGTCTAGGAAACAAAACTATAGATCCCTACAAAGTAGGACGGGACACGTACCGTATTCAAAAGTATTGGGGATGGGGAAATCGTAACCCCGACTATAAATACATCCACGAAAAAGCCATGTACTTTTCCAAAGTCACTAGTGATACAAAGATTTCTTCTCTAACAAGAGGACTAGTTCCAGATTCAACCATCAAAACTTTCTTCTACAAAGACCATGGGATTGATTATCCAAAGGATATGGGAAGGGCCCAGGTCAAAGCCCCCCACCTCTGGGGAATAAAGCAAAAAAGAGAAGCTGGAGTATTTAACGATGGTGCATTAAGTGGCGATAGTTATGCTTGGATTTTTGGAGCAGAACTTTTTGCTTCAGATTCTGGTGAACATTTAAGAGCAGTACTACCTAAGATCAAGTGGCTTACTGATGAAGTTCTTGGAAACCTACTCCCTCCCAAATACCCATTCAAAATTGACAATAACCGAGTCAACAGAGGCAAAGAGCTTTTTTCAAATGCATGTCTGAAATGTCATGGAGCTCACGATACAGATACTAATGGCTACCCAATTTTCACCGCACCAAAAGTCATACCGAAACATGTTGTCAAAACCGATGAAGAGAAGCTCAACGCCATCTCTCCAGAATTTGTTCGCCTTGTTGAGACGAGTAGTCTAGGAGACATTCTTGGCATTAAGCATGAAAATGTTCAAAAAGGGTATTTTGCACCTAAACTTTGGGGTATTTGGTCTAGATTTCCATACATGCACAATGCCTCAATCCCCAGTCTTTATCAGGTCATGATCAAACCTGAAAAAAGATCCATTATCTTCTCTATGTACGAAGCAGGTGAAGAGTATCGTTTTGATAAGGAAAATGTTGGTTTGACTCTCTTTGAGAAAAACGAATATAAGACAAAATTAATTAAAGCAAAAAAAGGCGATCGCGATATTTACTATATAGAACGAGAAGGTCAATCCAACCAAGGTCACTATTTCGAAGACAAATTTGGATCACTTTCCCATCAAGATCGTTTGGATATTATCGAGTATTTAAAAACTCTCTAGGTTTGCAATGATTTCAGAAAATAAAAAAAAATCACACTTTAAACTTTGGATAATAATTGGAATTGCGGCAATCATCCTTATTGCCGGTTCTGCCATTACCTATGAAGTTAAAAATAGATATGAATATATAAGTCCAAAGAAAGGTAAAATCGTTGAAGCTATCTACGGTCTTGGAAAAGTTAAAAGTCGAAGGCAGTATGAAGTTAAGATTGGGGTAATGTCCAAGGTCAAAAAAGTTTACGTCGAAGAAGGACAAAAAGTTAAAATGGGAGATTCCCTCGTTGCCTTTGACGACTCAGGTATTTTCAAGGCTCCATTCAATGGAACTGTAACCAATATAGTCTATCGTCCTCCACAAACCGTACTTCCGCAAACAACAGTTCTCTCAATGGAAGACCTTGCTGACAAATATATTGAGGTCTCTCTGGAGCAAGAAGGTGCTCTCAGGGTTAAAGAAGGTCAACAAGTGAAAATTCTCTTCGAAAGTTTGAGGGGGAATGTCTTCAAAGGAAAAGTTCAGGCCATCTTCCCTAAAAATGAGGAGTTTATCACTCATATTGAAGTAGAAGGTTTAGGGGCAGAAGTTTTACCAGGGATGACTGCTGATGTTTCAATTACAGTTAGCACTCATGACGATGCCTTACTCGTACCAGTATCAGGAGTAAGTAATGGAGTCGTTTTAGTAAAAAGAGAAAATAACAAAAAAGAAAAAATTGCCATAAGAATAGGAAGTGTCGACGGAGCTTGGGCCGAAGTACTCGAAGGAGACATCAAACTTACAGATAAAGTCGTCACCAAAAAGGCAAAAAAATAGATGCTCTACCTCGCGTTTAGACAAATGCTCTCAAGGAAAAAGCAAACACTTCTGATTTTTCTTGGAGTCAGTTTCGGAACGATGATTTACATCGTTATTGCTGGATTACAATTTGGCTTCAGGTCATACCTTTATGAACAACTTCTCAACAATACTTCTCATGTTCTGATTACAGGCAAGGAGGGAGATATTGTTGAAAAAGAAATTACTCCTCGTTTTTTTGGAGAAAATGAATTTGTTCGTTGGCTCATTCCTCCACAAGGAAAACGAAGTGAGAGTAAGCTTGAAAATCCTCAAAGCTGGTTTGATAGGCTCTCCGCTGACCCAGATGTTGTGGCCTTTGCTCCGAGGTTAAGCATCAGTGGAATGGCATCAAAATCAAGACACCGCACCAATGTCAATATCACTGGAATCATTCCCTCACGTCAGGTGAAGATTACTTCACTTGAGGATTACATGAAAGTAGGGAGTATCCTGGATCTTTCTGGAGGCGGAAATAAACTTATAGTTGGAAGTGGAGTTCTTAAAGAGCTTGGAGCGAAAGTTGGAGAGAGTATCAACCTCTCCACTGGTCTAGGGGAAAGTCGTCCTTTTAAAATTATCGGCTTAATTGAAATGGGCAACGAGCAAATTGATAAGGTCATGGTTCTGGGAAATATTAGGGATATTCAAACTCTCAACAAGACTCCCGGACGTATCGGTGAAATTACAGTAGCTTTAGTAGATATCAAACTTTCTAAAGAAAAAGCTGACAAATGGTCGCTCTATTCAAATGACAATGTAGAGAGTTGGGATGAGGCCAATGCCCAATTCATGCAGATGATCTCAATCCAAGACATCATGAGACTTGTCATCACTGGAGCCATTCTACTTGTTGCTGGATTTGGGATCTATAATATTTTGACAATAATGATTTCTCAAAAACAAAAAGAAATCGCGATATTAAGATCTATTGGATACGGTCCAGATAAAATTCTGGAACTCTTTCTCTTTCAAGGCCTCATGTTAGGATTTGGTGGAGGCCTTTTAGGAATTGGGCTTGGTTTTGTGATCAATCTCTTTATGGAAAGTATTGAACTATCTATGCGTATTGGAAAAAGCAACCATCTTCCTGTTAGTTATGACCTTTCCATTTACATCACTGCATTTGCCGCTGCTCAAATTGCTGCCGCAATCGCAAGTTATCTTCCAGCAAGAGCTGCTTCTAAATTAACCCCTCTTGAAATTATAAGATCGGAGATGGGATGAGTATTACCGGAAAGAACATTCGAAAATCCTTTGGAGACCCATCGATTGAAGTTCTTCATGGTCTAGACCTCATCATTAATGATGGAGAATTTGTTTCAATATCTGGTCGATCTGGTTCAGGTAAGTCAACACTCCTCTATATCCTCTCCACACTCGATAAACCTTCAAGCGGTGAAATTGAAATTGATGGATTAAATCCTTATGAACTAAGTAGTCATGATCTCCATGAGTATCGCAACAAGTCAGTAGGATTCATTTTCCAGTTTCACTACCTACTCCCTGAATTGACGGCCCTAGAAAACGTATTGTTAGGTCCCCGGAACCTAGGACTTCAAGAAGAATACAAAAAAAGAGCGATCGAACTCATGGAAGAATTTGAAATAGGAGACCAGGCCTACAAATTTCCAAGTCAGATGAGTGGAGGACAGCAGCAGCGAGTTGCAATAGCCAGGGCACTCATTATGAAGCCTCAGTATATCTTTGCTGACGAACCAACAGGAAACCTAGACAGTATCACAGGTTTAAAAGTAATGAAGTTTCTTCAAAAGATAAATAAAGAAGATGGCACAGCTATAGTTCTTGTTACGCACGAACCGGATTACGCAGCAATGGCCGAGAGAGAAATATATTTAATCGATGGAAAGATTGCTTCAAGAGATCTAGACGCTCATGTTTAATATTTATTAATAATTTCTAAAATTTCTTCCCGGTATTCAAGATTAACTAGCCATCTCTCAGGAATGGCCTCAACTCCATACGAAGCTCCAAGCAGTGCTCCTGTTACACAACCGCATGTATCAGAGTCATTACCTTTATTGGCAATAAGAACAACTCCCTCTTCGAAATTATCCGACTGTAAAAGGGCCCAGTAGGCTGCTCCAAGAGTATGCTTTACCCAGCCGCTAGTTGGAAGATTTTCCCATTCTAAATCAGGTATGGTTTTCAGATATTCGAACAACTCTTTGTTTAAATATTCGGCACGCTTTAGTGCTCTTTCATACACTTCATTTTTCGATAGACCTAAAAAACAGTCATGAAGAGATTGTAAAAACAAAATGTCTGCATCCTGACAGGTCTTACTACCATGAGTAAAACAGCACTGCTCACGAGCAGCTCTTTCCAATTCATCTCCAGTGTAAAACAAAACTAGAGGTGCACACCGCATGAGTGAACCATTTCCCTGAGCTACCTCACTCGGATTGCCACACTCTAAGGGATTTTTGCCTTCACTCATCTTGGCCAGAGCTGGAGCAATAGTTGAACCAATATCAGCAGGCTCTGTCTCATACCAGTCTACAAAGCGACGGGCGAGATCATGATGATCAAAGCTTTCACAGGAAGATAGTGACCGTAAAAGACACATCATCATGTCCATATCATCTGTAGCAGCACCTGGCTCCCAATCAAAGGGTCCTCCACCAATAATTTCTGTTTCTAGATTGTCCAAACTATTTGCGGGCCCGAACTCAAATGTCGCGCCCAAGGCCTCCCCAGCATGAGCGCCAAGCAGCATCCCTTTGATCTTATCTTTCGAAAGTATTGATTTCATTCCCGACCTTTTCCGACTAAATAACTCCGCCAATCTTACACTTTCAATCAAAGTGCTCCCATAAGTGACAGAGTATCCGAGTGAATTCTAATATTAAAGAATAGATCACCCATTAGAAAAGGATTTTCGCGTGAAGACACTGATTGCCGTAGCCGTATTTGCTCTTACTTTTTCAGCTCATGCTTTTCAAAAGTATGTATATTCTGACAAGTCATGGACGAGATCCATCACTCAAACATTCACAGCTGACTCATCAATTGTTAATGGCCAAGAGATCTTCGATATCAATTCTTATTTAAAAGTAAAAGTTATTGGTATCAAGGCCGGTGGTTATCATGAAACAGCTAAAGCAAATGAAGACTTCATTCCTATGCTTGATGCCAGATGTAGAAACCCTAAAAAGAGTGGAGCCGAATATGGTTGTTACTCCAGAAAATTTTATGACAATGGTCGTTTCGTTTTAAAAGAATATAACGCCAATAGTCCTGTTCTCGACAGTTCTATCACTCCTTCCACTGCTGGAGCTCAAACTGTCGATATTGCTTCTGCCTTCCCTGAGTATGATTCCGCTGTAAACAATGTTTATAACATCACTGGGCTGTTTTTCATCACTGCTCAGAAAGATTTCGGAGCTCACTACAACAACAAGATTGTTTATGTGACAGGACTAAATGAGATTTTCAAAGTTAGACTGAACATCTCACAAAAAGCTGTAAACCTTGAAGTTAAAATTGATGTCTTGAAACATGTTAAAAGTGCAAATTGGAAAGAAGACCAAGGTGGAAGTTCACTTCCAGGAAAATTCATCTATGACATGAATAGAAGAATTGTCACATTGATGGAATTGAAAACCAACAACTCCACCTATGAACTCAAGCTTGAAGAAAGCAAGTCTGACTTCTAATAGTCCCAGCCGCCGGAGCCTGTGCCAGGAGCAGGCTCCAAATCATAAAAGCTCAAATCAAAATAATAAGTCTCACCATTTACTTTGAACGGAAAACACCCATCAGCTGAAGCGGAGATGTTAAAACCTGCTCCGTAATACTTGTGATTATCATCGTAATCATGACCTGTATTATGAGAATGTGTTTCATTATGAAGTAGTTCCAGCTTTCCAAGGGCCTGATTTCCTCCGACCAAGTTTCTGGTGAAAAATCTCCATTGGATTTTACGATCGTCTATTGGCTTCTTATTCTCATCCACCATCTCAAGTTGCTCTGCTGTATGATAGAGAACTTTTAAATCAGGTTGCTGGAAAACGAGCTCATAAAATTTCCAAGTTTGACCGCCAGCTGATGCTTGAACTCTCTCATATGTAGCTTGTGGAATAAAGAGATGAGAGTGGCCCATATCAGGAAAAATAAGAGCATCCACGTAACCCAATCGCATTGCATTTTCCACGTGACCTCTAACACTTTTAATAAATGTATCAGTTAGTTTGACTTTGTTGATTGTTTGCCCAGTTCCCTTGTGAGGCATGACAATATTTTCACCATCAAACCAAGCTCGGAATTTCAAACGTTTTCCACTTCGATAAATCTCTTGATACTTATTCTTAATCTCATCAAGTTTCATTCCCCAACTGAAATCACTTGAATAAACAGCTGCTTCGTCTTTAGGCTGAACACCACAATGACTTTTTCGAACCAATTCTTCAGCCGAGACAGAAGTTAATGAAAGGAATGTAAGAAGTGCGATAGATTTTTTCATGGAAATCCTTTGAGTTGGTTGTCCTACAAATAAAAGAAATTCCAATCCTAAACAACAAAAGTGAAAAAAGTAATGAGAGTTCTGTTTCACACAGTGTGAAATGGGAGAGGGGGCCTATCCTCTCCCAAAATGTTGGAATTACATCCCAAAAAGCTCTGGAAGAATCTGATCTTCAAGTTTTTGAGTACTCGTCCCAATTTTTTCAGCAATTTTTGATATAACTTCAGCCTTCTTTTTAGAGTCAGTCAAAGCTTGCATAATATCATCAGAATTCACTCCTGCGATTTCTTTCAAATTACTCATTACATATTCTGAATCTTCAGTAGTAAGCTCACCTGTTCTTCCCATCATCAATTCAACTTTTTGACCAAGTTTTACCATCTGAAGAGCAGATTCAATTTTCACATTGTATGCAATGGATACACTTGCCGCCTTTTCATAAAAACTCTTGTCTTCGGCTTCTCTTGCTGCAAGTGCGACGTCAAAATGATCTGCTTCATCTTCATATGAGAGACCAGTTTGAATGCCTACATAAGTATCGAAACCATTTGCAAGAGATAAATCTTCATCGAAAACAACTCGCTCTGATTCATAAGTTCCAAGTAAATCATCAAATTCCATATGTCTGTATTCGGAAGCAGTACCAATATCTGAAGATTGAGTCGCCCAATACTCAAGATTTCTTAAGAAATCCATACTTACTGCTCTATAGTGGCAATCTTCAGCATCGTATATGACGATGTAACCCTCTTGTAGTGATTCTGGTTTTTTCAAGATTGATGGGTCAGATGGATCAGCATCAACGTCATTCAATGCATCAACAAAACGTTGCGCAGTTATTGATGGTGTTGTGTGATAAGAGAAAGTCGGTGAATCATTTTTACAAGATTGAAAAATGGATAATCCTAACAACAGGGTTAACACCATTAAGTGCTTCGATTTCATAGTTACCTCCGAAGTGAAATCATTTTTTATGTGTGACTTTCCATATCGCAT
>SBGE01000046.1 GCA_006226755.1 Deltaproteobacteria bacterium
GGGCTTCTGGCCCTATCGCAATGTTAATATTTATAATAGCTTATCTATCTTTACGGCTCCTAGTAAAGTTCTTGTAAATTATCCATGGAAAGGCGTGAAAGCTTGCTAAGTACCCTAAAACAGGGTAAGTAGAGCTATCCTGAACAACCGCGTTAAATACAATTTATAGGGGATTTTCTATTAATTTCTTACCGAGTCTCTATTCTTTGACGTTACCTGAGCTAAAAGAAGTTTTAGTGGGTGCCGGCTTCAAACCTTTTAACGCCATTCAGATTTTCAATTGGATCTACAAAAACAATATCTATGAGCCAACACTTTGGACCAATGTTTCAAAGAAAGTTAAAGAATATCTTTTGGCCAATTACGACTTTGATCTTCCAAAGGTTGTCTGGCACGGAAAAAGTACTGATGGAACTCGAAAGTTTTTGGTGGCCTTTAAGGATCAGAAGACTGTTGAGTGTGTGGCAATTCTAGCTGAAAGTGGACGAATGACTTTATGTGTATCTTCCCAAGTCGGTTGCGCTATTGGATGTACTTTCTGTCACACTGGAACGATGGGACTTACCAGACATTTAAGCGCTGGTGAGATTCTCGGTCAATTTCTTGCGACTACTAAATGGGTGAGGGAAAACGACGATCCTGAATTCAAATACACCAATGTTGTTTTTATGGGACAAGGTGAGCCTCTTCATAACTATGACAATGTTAAAAATGCGACACTGAATCTCTTGGAAGACAATGGGATTGCCATGGGACAGAGGAAAGTGACGCTTTCAACTTCTGGACTTGTTCCTCAAATTGAAAAACTATGGGATTTTCCTCCTGTAAACATCGCCATTTCTCTTCATGCTGCCCATAACAATGTTCGAACTGAGCTTATGCCAATCAATAAGGCGTATGATCTCGAAAGACTTTTTGATGCTATCAGGACTATTCCATTGAAGGCCCATAGAAGAATTACTTATGAGTATATTCTGATAAAAGATCTTAATGATCGTCAGGAAGATATTGACGGTCTGACAAAGCTTTTAAATATCAAGGAATCAAAAATAAATCTGATTCCGTTTAATGAATATCCTGAAAGCCGTTTTAAGAGTCCTTCGAAGACGAAGGTGAAATGGTTCAAAGATGAGTTGTTAAAGAGGGGCTATGTAACAACTGTCAGAGTCACTAAAGGTGACGATATCCTGGCTGCCTGCGGACAACTCAAGAGTATGGAAGATCAATTGAACCTTTGGTCCTAGTTGGACGGAGAATTCTCGATATCTTCAAAATCCCATCTTTCAACTTTAGGAATTGGATTCTCTACAGATGATGGATCTCTTCCGTTTTTGTCTTCTTGATCTGATGCAATATTACGATCAACTTCAGGATCTTCTTCAACTTTATAAGAAAGACCGCTTTCCCATTCTCCTTTTTTGACTTCTACAGTCTTTTTTGGAGTCTTGGTGTTGAGTTTTACTTTTGGCGCTTTGTATTCTTCGGCCATAGTACCTGTTGCAAAACATAAAATTAGAAAAGTCATAAGTACTTTCATCACATGCCCCTCTTGCTCGTGATCGGTTTACCATGTGTATTTATCGGGCAAAAAACGGTTTTGCTTGAGTTTGTAATTAGCTGAGCAAAAAAGTCGGTTAACGCTATACCTGTTTACGAGTCTTCAATGATTTGGGAATATATAGATGGTTTAATACAACCTCTATTAATGGTTGAGTTCTTTGCTCAGGAGTCAGTGTGGCTGAAAATAAAAATCGCGCAGTTTATGGTGTCCTTGTCATGGTCTTTCTTTTCTTTTTGATCTTGATGATCTTTGCCAGCTACACCATCAAAGTTTTTAATTCTGAAAACGATGCATTGAATTCTCTTTCGAAAGGGAAGGGACAAATTGCAGTGGTTGAAGTTAATGGCGTTATCATGGAGGCCAGACCGACGATCGAACTTCTTCTAAGAGCTGAGGAAGATGAAAATATTAAGGCCGTTATCCTTAGAATTAATTCTCCAGGTGGAGCAGTTGGTCCAACTCAAGAAATTTTTGAAGAAATTAGAAGAATAGATGGCGCATGGGATGCTTCTAAAGGGAAAGAAGGCAAACCTATATTTGGAAGCTTTGGTTCCATTGCTGCCAGTGGTGGTTACTATCTGGGTGCAGCGACAAGAAGAATCTATGCATCACCGGGAACTTTAACTGGATCAATCGGTGTCATCATGCAATTCATGGATGCTTCTAAATTGATTGAGCTTACCAAAGTCAAGCCAATGAATATCAAAGCTGGGAAGTATAAAGATATCGGAGCACCGACTAAAACAATGTCTATGGAAGAAGAAGGGTTGCTTAATGGAATGGTTCAAGGTGTTCATCAGCAGTTCATTAGAGATATTCTTCTACTTAGAAAAAAGAAAATTAAAGGAAGTCTGATAGATCATGCTCAAGGACAAATCTTCTCTGGAGAAGATGCTTGGAAACTTGGGCTTGTCGATGAGTTGGCAAGTATGTGGTCTGCCGGAAGGCAAATTCACAAAGAATTGAATCTCAAAGGTAAGTTCGGGCTCAAGTACGTTGTGAAAAAGAAAAAGATGTCTGTAATGGATATTCTTGAGAACTTGGATGAAGCCACTTCAAACATCAATTTTGTCAGTTGGTTCAAAGGTGTTCCTCTACTGATGGCAAAATAATTGGGTAAAGACTGAATGGATTTTTATGTAGCCTGGTTTCAGGATCATTTACTTGCAGTTGTCGCCGTCGCTTTGACGTTGATTCTAATTTATCATTATTTGATCGAAAGAGAATCGGGCGTTAAGCTTTCAAAGCGATATCGAAACTCCATCTTTGAAGCTCAGTCCAAAGTCTTTCTAAATGCCACTCAATATTTGATTAGTGGAAACAAAGACCTCGCGATTAAAGAATTTCTCAACGCTGTGGACATCAATAGAGAAACAATTGAAACCTATTTCGCTCTCGGAGGACTTTTCCGTTCTAATGGTGAAATTGAAAAGGCGATCAGTATACATCGTTCATTGATTGCCAGGGAAAACATCTCGGAGTCGAATCGACTCAGAGCTCTTAAAGAACTTGCTGTTGATTTTGATAAAGGTGGTTTTATTGATAAGGCCATCGAAACTTATAAAGATGTTCTAAAGATCAATCGGGATCAATACGAAGTCATTCACAGTCTTTGTCGGATCTATGAAGACATTGAAGATTGGGATGAAGCCTATAATTATAGAATCATGCTCTCTAAAGTAGGTCATGAAAATCAAGCAGAGACTATTTCTCATATCTTGGTTCAAAAGGCTAAAATCTATTTTAATGGTGGAGAGTATGCGAAGTGTACTGAAGACTTAGAAGATGCATTTCGATTTGCTCCTTCTGTTTCAGCCAAGATCATGCGTTTGAGACTTCATCTTCATAATGGTGCTCTGGAAAGTAGCAAGTCTTTGCTACTTGAACTTTTAAAAGAGCATCCTATGTATGCTTCTTTCATCTTTGAATCACTTGCTGAACCTCTAAGAACAGGCTCAGACGAAGAAAAAGACAATTACAGTAAAAGATTTGCACTGATAAAAGAGTATTTCCTAGCAATGGATGATAAGGAGCTTTTATCAAGCCCTTCAGTCATCCTTTCAAAAGTTCGTCTTTTGAAAAAAAGCGGAGATCCTGAAATGGCCTATAGTCTCCTTAATGAATGGATGAATGGGGATGGAAAACCAAATGAGGCCATGAAAGCTGAATATATCAACCTTTTGATTGAACTTGGAAAAAAGGATGAGGCCCTGGCAGAAGTAAAAGGTCTTCTTCAGAATTTTCATCAATCCTTGACCAAGCATTATTGTAAATCCTGTGGATATAACTCAGACGATATCTTTTGGAGATGTCCACAATGTCACGAATGGGAAACTATTCAATTCAGATGGAAAGTGTAATGAGAAAGATTCTCCTTGTGGTCATTCTTTTTATTTCTGTAGCTGATGCCAAAATGGTCAAGAAAGTTGAGCGTGTCATGTATTACAAATACATGTTTGGGCACCTCCATCAAAATCCAAGCAAATATTCAACATCTTTAACGACTATCAGTTGCGGACATCCCTTGAAAGTTTACAGCGTGAAATCGGGAGATGAGCAACCTAGAGTTCTTTTTAATAAGGAATGGAATTTTGTAAAGGCCGGTCCTTATGAAGGCTATATAAGGGATGAGCAACTAAGCTCAAAGAAACCAGATTGTTTTCAGGATAAATACCCCAAGTTTGTTGATCAATTTGAAATGGAGATTTCAGATATGTATAACTGGGGTCGTTTGTATGATCTCTATCTTTACAAAAGGACGAGGGTAAGATGAAGAGTTGTTTATTGATTCTCTCTTTACTCGTCTCCATCAATGTCCAGGCTCAGGATAAAGAAAAGACTATTGAAGAGAAAGAGGGTGAGCTTGTTGATTTCAAGAGTATTCAGGAAGTTCTTAAGGAAGACCAGCTGACTGAAGAGGTCCATAAGAAAGTTTCAAGAATTCAGACAATCAAGAAAGAGAGAAAAAAGGCTGATCTTGAAAGATACAATATTCCCAACAAGAATGAGATTTGGTCATTTTTATCTGAATTATGGTTGGTAAAGAGTGCTTCAGTACTCAAATGGGATTTTCAAAAGCCAGATTATGGAATTGAGGATTCTCTCAAGTCGTTGATGGAAGAAATGGGTTATTACGAAGTCGATTTGAAAATCATTTTGGTCAATACTCCTGTTCTCACTCACATGGCGCTACCTAGCAATAAAGGGGAGTATATCTTTGTCCTGAGTGTTCCATTTATTCGCACTCTTGATCTCTCAAAGCTTGAAATCGCAGTTCTTCTTTATGAAGATTTCACCAGAATTAAAAAAGGTTATTTCCAAAATTTTGTTTCGCCGGCTAGTTTTGGTTCGGTGATAGGTTCGAACTTCAAAGGTAAGCCATTTCCTGATCAGGTGTTTAAATCTGTTTTGAAAAAATATGATGATCTTGTTTTTGATAGAGGATTTACTTTTCAGCAGCAGTTTGAAACGACAAAAGAACTGAATCGTCTTTTTAAGGCAAATATGAAGCTGTGGACGGTTTATTACAATATGCTCAAAAAAATTGATGATCTTGTGAAGACCAACCTTCTCTATAGTGGTTATACCAAAATTTTTCCTTCCCCAGAGCTTCAGCTCAATTGGTTGAAACCTAAAAAGGAAGTTCTCTGAGATGAATCAGAGGCTCGCTGTACATCTTAAAACGAGTTTAAAGCAGTTGGGATTGGTCTTGATCCTTTGTGCACTTCAGTGGGTATTTTTCAATATCATCATGTCTGTTGTTACTTTCTTCCATTTCAAATTGGATCATGGACTAAATATCATCAATGAGTGGGTTTTTTACAATGGATGGGAAATTGTTACTCTGACAAAATTATTTTCGGTTTGGATCTTTTTGAAGTTTTTAATGGTCAGCTCCTCCCAGAGAAGTCCCATCAAAAATCTCTTTCTCGGAGGAATTGTTTTTCCTGGAAAGGAAATTCTCATCGCTTTAGGTGGAATATATTTCTTTTTTATTTTTGCAGGTGGTGGAAACTTGGACCCTTCCTTCAAGGGTTCTTTTGTCCAAAGCGTTCTCACTTTTTTCGCTGTAATCTTTTACTACATGTCTACTGTGATTATTCTTCTAGGAATTCAAAAACAATATCCATTGAGAGAAAAGTATCGCTTGTTACTGGCGCCATTGATTGCATTGATTATTCTGGCACTAGAGAGGGAAATTTTTCCTTTCGCAAAAGCAATGAATAGTCTGGTTTTTTCCAATCTTGTACTTTGTCAGTTCTTGATTGGATGGAGAAAATATAATTGGTCACTTCCGTCAATTTTTATACTAGGTTTCATTGCACCTTGCGCTGTGCTTACAGGACTGGATCCTGTTTATGGAAAGGAATATAGTCTTTTTAATTTAAGTCAAAATATTGGGGGAGTACTTTACTTTGTTATTCTTTTTCTCTCCGCTTCATATCTCATTTATAAACGAAAGACTGACAAGACTGCTCTTCTAGCTTGAATCACTTAAAATCAGCAGCTTGAAATGTTATAATGTTGAAACTTTCATAAATTGTTTCCAGGAGAAAAAAGTTGGAAGTTTCAGCAGATTTGAATATTTTAAAAATTCTTTGGGAATCAGGACTGGTTGTAAAGCTAGTACTATTGATGTTGGTTGTGGCCTCTATCGCTTCATGGGCCATCGTCTTTAAAAAGAGAAGCTTCATCAATAAGATGAGAAAGAATAACAAAGACTTCTTTGAAGTCTACAGAGGTTCAGAGAATTTAAAGGAAGTACTGGAAAAGAGTGCGACCCTTCCATTCAGTCCATATAAGGCCATGTTTGTCGAAGGCTATACTGAACTTTCAAAAATCAAAGACTCTTTTACTGGAAGTCCAAATCCTTCTGCAGGAGTTCAAGAACATTTTAAAAATTTTGGATTGGGAGTTTTGGAGAGGGCCTTGAAAAAAGGTGTAACTCAGTCGAATGAGCAATTGGAAGCCTTGCTTTCAACACTAGCTTCAATTGGATCCATTTCTCCATTCATTGGTCTCTTTGGTACAGTTTGGGGAATTATTGATTCTTTTACCGGGCTTGCCAGTGGAGGCGGAACCTTGGAAGCAGTTGCTCCAGGGATTGCCGAAGCTCTTGTCGCAACCGCTGTAGGTCTGGCCGCTGCTATTCCTGCAGTTTGGTTTTTTAACTATTTCAATAACCAAAATCAAATTATTCATGGGGACATGGAGTCCTTCGGACAAGATTTTCTCAATACTATTGAGAGAACTTTGGCCCATAAGTAGGAGATTCCGTGGGTTTTAGTACAGGAAAAGGAAAAGGACCAGTTTCAGAAATCAACGTCACACCTCTTGTCGATGTGATGCTGGTATTGCTCGTCATTTTCATGATCACTGCCCCCTTGATGTTGAATGGAATCAAGCTTGAACTTCCAAAAACCAAAGAAGTGAATCCAATCAATCTTAATACCACACAGGTCGTACTTAGTTACACCAGAAGTGGGGAGTATTTTATTGGTAAAGATAAGATGATTCTTGAAGAACTGGTTCCTGAGATTAATGCGCTTTTTAAGAAGAACAGTACTCAGACACTTTTTCTGAGAGCTGATTATGGTTTGACTTACGGTAAGGTAGCCAAGCTCATGTCATTTCTCAAGAGGAGTGGGGTAACTAATATTGCCTTGGTCACTGAAATGGAGAAGTAGTGCAGGAAGCCCTGAAATCAACATCCATTCAGGAGCGCTCATTTCTAAACTGGTTTACCAGGTCAACGCTTCTTCATGTTGTGATAGTCTTGGCAATTGTTTACTCGTCAAAAGTATTTCAGCAAGTTATGGAAACCAGAAAAGCGTCCAATATCAAGTTGGTTGAAAGTTCTGTCAGAGTGGATGTGGTTGCCATGCCTAAAATGACATTGCAGGAATTGAAGGCGATAGGGTCTGTTCCTTTGAATAGCGGAGAGCCGATTGCTGAGGAGAAAGAAGCAAAAACTCCGGATTTGAATGATTCAAAAACTGAGTTTATCAAGGAAACTAAAAAGAAGAACTTCATGGACATGCTTAAAAACATGGCCCAAAAAGAAGTTCCCAAGGCGAAGAATGCTAAAAAAGAAGTTAAAAAAACGGGAACAGGTAAATCGAACACGACAGGATTAAGTGATTCTGAATTGAAGCAATTAATACTTGCAGGTAACAAACTTAGTAAGGGTGGATCATTGACTGGAGGAACTGGTGGGTCCTCTGATGCTTTCACTCAATATATCAGTTCTCTTCCAGACATGATTAGACCAAGGTGGAAACTGCCAAGTTATTTAATGGAGCAAAACCTAAAGTGTCGAATTCGAATTTTTCTTAATCCTACTGGGCGACTGCTCAGAGCGGAAATATATGAAAGCAGTGGAAATCCTGAGTATGACAGGAGAGCTCTCGAGGCAGTCAAGGGTTCTTCTCCTTTTCCTGAATTGGCTGAAAGTTTTAAAAGCCGTGGAATAAATGGAGATATCGTTCTTGGATTTCCTCTTTAGAAGGTATTTATTATGAAATTGTTACTGATTATTTTTTCACTTTTTTATTCTCTCGTATCTTTTGGCCAAGAGGGTTTGACAGTTGTTGCTGTTGGCGATGCAACTCGTGAGCTTGATAAGATTTATTTCGATGGTCCTTATGTCAAGGGACCAATGAATAATGCTCAAGTAAAAATGGCAGAAGAGCTGATGGAACTTTTTCGAAATGATTTTGCATTTTACAAAAAATCATTTTCAGTTGAAAAAGGGCAAGCTCAGCGTGGGAGTATGAGTGGTGTTAAATATCAACGTTTACGCTCTCAAGGGATACAGTTCTTGTTAAGAATAGAGCTCGAGGCTAAGGGGCAAGCTGAGTTGAACTACTGGTTTGAATTTCACCGAATTCCAGGTGAAGAGATGATCTACAGTAATAGTGGAATTGTGAGCAGTGCCAACCTCCGAGATGTCGGTCACTCACTTGCTGATAGTGCTTATAGTAAAGTGACTGGGAAAGAATCAATATTTGGTTCTAAAATTCTTTTTGTTTCAGATGTCGGGAGTAATCGGAGCAATATCGTAAAAGAACTCTACATGATGGACTTTGATGGTCGAAGAAGGAAAAAACTGACAAGGCATGGTGGTACAGTGATTTCGCCAGCTCTATCGTTTGATCGAAAAAAAGTGGTTTATAGTTTAATTAGGTCAGAACGAAGCAAAACCAGAAATGTGAATCTCTATATGATGGATTTGACCACGGGGAAGTCTAGTCTCCTGAGTTCGAGACAAGGTTTGAACTCAGGTGCCGTCTTCATGCCTGGAGATAAAGAGATACTCCTGACTTTGAGTCATACTGGTAACGCCGAAATTTATATTATGAATTTAGAGAATAAAGAGCTTAAAAAAGTAACCAAACATTTCTCTCCTGATGTCGATCCATCTATCAGAGTAGATGGAACATTGATGACATTTCTCTCTGGAAGATCTGGTACCGCAATGATTTATACGGCAGATCCAAGAGATGTTGAAAAAGATGTTAAGAGGATTAGTTTTGTAGGGAAGTTCAATGCGACTCCTAGGTTTAATCCAGCAGGAACTGAGATTGCTTTTTCATCATGGCTTGATGAG
>SBGE01000289.1 GCA_006226755.1 Deltaproteobacteria bacterium
ACGCTTTTCCATAGATATTTGGCATTTTTAGTAAACTTAAAAAGTTTACCCTTTTCGAGGATAAAAATTCATAGGTTGAGAGACTTCTACAACCCCACCACCCATAGGCTCTGGGAACTTAATCCCTTTAAGAACATTAACAACACAACCTTTAACTTTTCCAGGTAATTGAGCTGAAATTGTTTCAACACCGGCCTTCGTAACGTGCCCACTTGCACCGATTATAAAGTCCAGTTTTACTACACCATTAAAGGCAGCACTCGCACGATCCAATTCCTTCTGATAGCAGTATCTAAATTGAGGCAGATGCTCCAGAAGAATTCTTCTAATAACATCCGGGTCCATTCCCCCGAGATGAACTGTCTTATACGGAAGACCGGCAAAGAACATTTTATTTTTGCGAACCAGACCTTCAACACCTTTTGAAGAATCAAGTACACCTTTTGTATCACCTGAAAGGTCACCAATATTTTTAGTACTCTTCGCCATTCTGACTGTTGCTGATTCACCTAGTGTTGCACCAGAATCAGTCACACTATTGGCTGCATTAGCATCAGCAGCTTGGGCACTTTTGGTACTTCCACCCTTTGAGAGCAGTGAACTTACAGTTGATTTAAAATCGATAGACTTATAAGTATCAACAGGACCTTTACTTGGAGAAATCCTGTTAGCAGATCTTTGTCCAACTCGAGGAGAAGGTTTCCCTCCTGCTTTCTTGTTATTATTTGTAGGTTTAACCTGAGTCGTTTTAGTATTCGTCGGACCTTTGTTAGGCTCGGCCTTTTTAACAACTCCAACTTTTGTCGCTTGCTTGGATCCTTTCTGACCAGACTGTGCAGGCTGATCTTTTTCAGGGACTTTATCCGTTTGATCTTTTGGTTTGTCCTTGGCTATTTTTTGCTCAGGTGCTTTTTGAACAACTTTTTTAGGTTCTTTTGGAGTTGAATCTACGACCTTTTCCTTGCTGACAGTTAGTTTCTTTTTATAAAGAATCGTCGCAATTCTTTCCGGAACCTTTTCTTTTTCAAGTTCTTCGTCAACTTCTAGCATCGACATTGAACCCAAGAAGGCAAACACCAACAAAAACATGAGAAGCAAATATTTTCTTAGATCTTTATCACGCCTAAAAATTGGAGCGGCAGCAACTTTAGGAGGTGCCTGAGTTTGTCTGACAAAAATCTGAATATCACCCTTATCGAATCGAAGAATATCATCAGCACCAAGATGAACGGGCTCTGTTCCAGTTAACTCCCTTCTTTCATCTGAAAGTGAAAGAAGATCATAACCAAACAGTGGAAAGACAAACACTTCATTGTTTTCAATATTGATAAAATCGACTTTCTCATCTTTTCCAAGGTAAGCATATTCAATTTCTCTATCAGAGCTGTTACTTCCTACTAGCTTGTAGGTCCCTTTCTTTCCTGGAAGATAATCTACAGAATAGACACGTCCCTTAAAGAGAATAATGACTTCAACAGAACCAGAGTCTACTTGATAATTAAAGATAGGATAAAGAGTATCGACGTCTTCAAATATGTATTCACTGAATTCTGCTTTAGGATCTTGGGCCAGAGGATATTCAACACGCGGAAGTTCTTCCTCAGTCCCTTCTACAGTTGGGGTTTGATTGGGAAGCTTCGGAACTTTCTTTGGTGGCTTACCTATTTTGGGTGGAAGCGCAGGATCTAACATATCCAAAACAGGAGGTAATTCATTTGGATTGTACTTCCTGAATTCAAACTCTTGACGTCCAAATGTCAACACATCACCTAGTTTGAATGTGGAGACAATCTCTTTCTTACCGTTAACAAAAGTACCTAGGGTACTATTCATATCAAAAACTTTGCAACCATTAGGAGCGATTTCAATTACAGCATGGATAGGACTTACATCGGGTTGATTAATCACAACATCACAGGCATCAGCACTACCGATCATGATCCTTTTCTTGTAGAGTACTTTCCCTCTACCTTCTACCGTCCGTGGCAATAATTCGAATAATGTGGCTTCCCTGCCAATTGATTTTTCCACGCAATCCTCTCTTAACGAATTCTCTCAATGCCTTTTCTGATCTCAGCATTGAAATTTTTCCTATAAGGTAATCTGTTTTTGAATTTAGTCTGGTATCTCGGAACAATTGAAAGATCCCCAGGGCTCCCTGTCTCACCCTCAATAACCATGTCTTCAAAATCAAACTTTTGATACTTCTTGTACTTGTATTTGATTTTGTTTTTTTCATCAATAATCACTCCACCTTCATTGGTCGGAGCGGCGTAGGAGTTAAGACTCAAAAGTAAAAAAGCGAATACTAATGACTTCATTTAAAGCTCCAGAAATCTTTTGACCTTCCCGTAATATGCAGAAGAGTCACCAAGTTTAGTTACATTGATTCTTTCAAAAATAACTTTTGCATCACTAGGACGTCCTCCCAACTTGAGAGTCAGCGCATAGTTGATTCCAATATCATAGCGAGAGTGTAATTCACGAGGGATCTTGTCGTACCATTTAAGGGCCTCTTGGTGATTCCCCTCAATCATATAACTAACAGCTAGTGAATTAACCACATCAACATCTTTACTGTTTTTCTTATAAAGTGCGGCCAATAATGAACGAGCTTTATCTGTGAACCCGTACTTCAAATACATCTGAGAAAGGTTGAAGATAGGCGTCAATGAAAATGAATTAAGTTCACTAGCTTTTTTAAAGGCCAGAAGTGCCTTTTGTTCTCTGCCATCTCTTTCGTAAATAACTCCGAGATTGTTGATTGGTGGAGCATAGTTTTTATTTAAAGAGAGCGCCTTATTGTAATAAAGAAGTGCTCCTCTCATATTTCCTTGAAGGAAAAAACAAGTACCTACCTGGTTCCAATAGGCTGGGTGATTCTTGTATTTTTTAAATAAAGAATCCATCGCCTTTGAAGCTTCATTAAATTTCTTCTGATAACAAAGACTGATTACTTTTCCAATCGTATCTTTGCTTGTTGCGACAACTTCAAGTTTGAATTCTGGGAGTCTTGCAATTGATTCAGATGAAAGACTGTCAAATTCACTTTCATCTCCTTCAAACGAATCATTAGATTCATCAAATTTAACGGTTTCTCCAGATTCAAAATCATTATTCTCAATCCAAGAGAACTCCTGGCTCATAGGATCGTTATTTTCGTTCTTCTTGCTGCTACTTCCACAAGAAGCTAAGAGAAAAAGAATCATCAGGATAGATATTGTATTTTTCATTATCTTTTCCCTCCTCTATCCATCAATACAGCTCCTCGCGAGTAATAATGTTCTGGAGGTACAGGAAGCTGTGTTGACTGCAAGAAGTAATTGTTATCAACACTTAAAATATTACTTTTTGAGATCTGTCCAACGGCCTCTTTTCTAAAATCACTGGCCTTTGTCAAAAGTGGATTTGTTAGATCTGTCATACTCTTCTTGAATGACTTGATATAATCTTCAGATTTATCTGGCGGGGTGAAATTTCTAATATCCGCGCCGACGCTCTCATAAGATTCAACCAAATACTTGTATGCCGAAACAATTCCCCTTCCTGATCCAACTTCAAGAATCTTGAGCGCTGTTGAAGTCACTTGATCAAGCTGAGCAAACTTAGCTTTTAAGCTTTCGTTATACAGTTTTTCAGGAAAGGTCAGTTTTATTGACGCGAGCTTTGAGACTTCCAATCTCAAATTTCTCATTTTCAAGTCAGCAACGACATCGAGCGCTTCGAGTGGGATATCTTTACGAGAACTTTTGGCTTTTGAGTAAAAATTCAAAATTTCAACTTCAATTGCTCTTCCATCCTCGATTCTTCCAGATTGCTTAAGCGCTTCAGCCAAAAGAGACATCGGGTAGATAACCTCAGGAAGAATATTGCTGTCATTTCGTACTATATTGATTCTATCTTTCAATGCACCCCAGTTTTTATTCGAAGCGAGGTATTTGATCAGGTCAATCTGGCCTTCATCTATAGATGAATCGGGAATTCTACAAATTTTTCCTGCATCTACGATACTTTGAGCTGCTTTATAGTTATCATTAGCAAGATAAATTACGTAGGCATTCTTAAAGAAGTTCTTTTTATTACGTGATCTTCTCTTACAGACTTTCTTTAAAAGAATTTTGTTCATTTCCGCAGCTTCACCAAACCTTCTTTGGCCAAAGACATCTGTGGCCATGGCCAGGAATGATGATTCAAATTTCCCAACATCATCATCTGACATCAAATTCAAAGCTTCCTTGGACCATTTATAGGTACGTTCAGCATCTCCAAGTTGATAAAACAATGTGGCGATATTATAAGCAGCATTTTTTCTGGCATCTTCTGATGATTCTGGTGCCTTGTAAATTTGTACGTAGCCAATAAGGGCCTGTTTCTTTTCACCAGTGCTGTTGAGTTTTTCTACATCATCAAATTGCATGGTTAGAAGTAGAAGCTTCAACTTCTTGGCATATCCTTTGGAGACCTTAAACTCACCGCGATTGATTCTTTGCACATACGCCTTGATCATAGATTCGTTATTAGCTTGTTTGTACTGTTCCATGATCTGGGCCAACATAGCTTCTTGTGTTTTGTAATCAGTTGGAAAATTCTGTTTGAAAGCCATCAGCGTCTTCTCTGCATTTTCCACGTCTTTTCTTTCCATATAGGAAGAGAATAATCTTTGATAAATCTTATATGATCGCTTCGAATTTGGTTCATTCTTGATCGTCGCCAAGTAGGCTGATTCAAGATATCGACTCTTTGTTGCTTCTGAAACTCCAGTAGAACCTAGAGATGCCAAAAGACCATTTAAAGCGAGGGATACAATTTTTTTATTACCTGCAGCGCTTGCTTCATTATAAGACTGTGCATAAAGCTGAGCAGCTCTATCAAAGTTTTTGGCTGCAAAATTAGTTTCAGCCGCATGGAAATTTGCCATAAAACCTTTTGAAGGGTTCAAGTCTGCAAGTATTCCAAAATATGTTTCTGCTTGTTTAGCTTTTTGAGAGCGAATTTTTGGCTGGGTTTCATATCTTTTAGCAGCAGCTTGTTTTTGCAAAAGAGCAGCCATTTTTTGCACATGGTACTTCAAAGACTCAAGTTGATTGGCATTCAACATTCCTTTCTTATGAAAAGCATAGAGTTTTTGAGAAGCATTTAGATGCTTGTCATACTTTCCAAATCGATCATAAAGAGAAAGTAACTGATAATAAATTTCCAGCTGCTCAACTTCAGAGTTACTGTATTTCAACGCTTCACTTAATGTTTTTTCAGCTGCAGCAAACTTGCCTTGATTGACCAGATAAGTCGAAACCTTTAACAGGTTGTTTGAAATATTGCCGCCTCTTTGCTTATAAAACTTCACTGCTTCTGCTGTGTTTCCAGACTCGGTGTAGAAATAGGCAATATCCCTTTCAACAAGGTTGCTCATGTCTACATATTTTGATTCCTTACTTTTGGCATAGACTTGCTTCATTAAATAGATGGCACGATTAAAATTTTTAATTCTGAAGTAACTCCAGGCCAAGTTGAAAGTATCTTTGGTCCACCACTTGTCATCGATTTTCTTCAATGCAGTTTCATAAAGTGGAATAGCTTTGGAATATCTTTGCTCATTGTAATAAATTTCAGCCAAGGCAAGTCTCGACTTGGAATTAACCTCACCACCCTTTCTAGAGTTTTTAATGGCATATTTGAAATAATTCTTGGCCTTTTCATCTTGTTGGAATTCTTTAGCGTTGTAAGCCAGGATATAGTACACATGGCCTTTTTCTTTAAAACTTTTATGTCTCTTCAAAATAAAGAGACATGTTCTCTGAGCTTGTTGAAAGTACTTGTTTGACGTTCTAAAAAAGCTATTTTTATTAAGTCCTCTCCTCTTTTCAGATGGAAGAGAAAGATACTTTTCGTTTTCCTGCTCCTTTATATGCCTTGCTTTCTCAAGTAGTAGCTCAGCCATTCTTAGAAGAAGTCTTGGATTTCTGGAACGTGTTTGTTTATTAAGCCTGGTTACTTCTTGAAGTTCTTCATCAATGACAGCAATTAGCTGAGATCGCCTCTGTGCAACATCGTCAGCTCGAACATTTCGTACTGAAACGATAGTAAAGAGAAGAAAAATAATAAAAAATGTTTGTCTCAAAGAAGCTGTCATCTACACTCCGACTTCAAAGTGAACACATAATCGCCTAACTCATCGGCCCAGAACTCACCATTAAAATCCCAAAAGTATTGTTTGTCCGTCCGCTGTAGGTTTTTGATATCTCCACGTGACCTGTCATTATTGGCAAGCTGGTAAAGTTCTCTCTTCTTATAACGAATGACTTCCAATTTTATATAACTCATATCTTGCATGGTCTTATCTACTTGACGTGCCATCATGTGCAAACTTTTTCTCACATACGCACCTATCAAATTACGGTGAAGGAGCATTGATTCTTTCAAGTTGATATTCAAGATTCTTGCAAAGTTTTTGTTTCGCATTTTCTTAACAAATTCGAGTTCGTTTCTTCCACTATGAAAATTTTCATAAAGCTCTAAAAATGCCGGATCCTTGGTAGCGAAATCGACCATATTTTTCAATAATTCATTGCCCGGCTTTTTACCATTCTTGTAAGACTTGGCCATTAGATAAAAGTATTTGTAGTCTTTTCCGTGTTTTTTCAAAAATTTCAAAACTTCTTCATGACTGTTTTGATATTTAGCATAGAAAGTATCAACAACTTTTTTGGTATCTTCCCACAAGCATAATTCCATATAAGTGAGGGCCCTCAGGATCTCGACCTCTGGATTAAAGATATAATGAAGAACTGGTGCTTTATAAGTAACAAGTTTTCCAAGTGTTCGGTTGTAATCCCTTAAATAAAAACTGTTCCATGCCTCTTCAAATAGAATTTCCGGCCAAATATGAGAAGCTTTTTGGAGGTCCAGATAAGAGAGGTTGGCTTCTTCGTATTCTCCGTTGGCAAATTGCGACCTTGATACCCCGACAATACAGTAATCCCTATTGATAGAAAGCTGCTGTTTTCTATTCTTATCACTCTGCCTTCCCATCTCCGATTCTGATTTATCAACACATGCTTTAAATGATGAAATAGCTGATTTGTATTTTTTAAGAATTGAAAAAGAAGATCCTTCTAATAGAAGCGCATAGGGCTTAGCTGGATGATTGGCAGGTATAGCGGCATTTAAAGTATCTAGTACTTTGTTGTAATCACCAGTTCTAAAAAGTTTCTTTGCCAATATATACTTAATCATCGGAGAATTTGATCGTGCCAAAAACTTGGAAGGCATCACTTCAAATTGCTTTACGCCAACATGAGTCGCCACTTCATCAATAAGATAATCCATCTTTTGATCATATTTACCTTCATAGACCGTTAGATATTCCTTTATATAAGGAAGAGATGTGAAATAGAGTTTCTCTTTGATTAAATTCTCAACAACAGATGGATATGTCGAAACATCACCTTTTCGACTTACAAGATTATTCCAAGCCAAGTCCACATTCGCCTGCGCCAAGGATGTCGAGAAAATTAATGTGAGTATATAAAGAGTTTTCTTCATACGCCCACCTTAGAAGTTCAACCCGAACGAGAAAGAGAGATCAAAATTATCATTCCACAATTCCTCTGTACTATTCACAGCAGGAGAAGTCGCCTTATAGTGGAATGCCGTCACATCAATTCTTAAACTCATCATCTGATTGATGTAAATCATTAAGCCGATGTCCCACATATAACCGTTATGAGTTAATGTTTCATCACCAGAAAAACCAATTTGTTGGAATTCATTAAGGTTATTAGTTTCTTGAAGTTGACCGTAACCAACTCCAAAAATCCAATCGTAGTAAATGATTGTATTAAAGGTATTAATTTTTGAATAGAAAGGAGACCAAAGCAGCATCCCCCCGACATAGCCATCAGTAATTCTTCTAAATGGTCGTGAACCTACTCCATTTCCATTATCTCGAACTGATTTTGCAGTTACGTTTTCACTTCCGCTATTCTTTGCGTAAACACCTTCAAAGCCCCATTCTTCTTTAAAGAAGTAACCGATACGGGCCTGAAGTGTAGTACCATCGACAAATGCACCTGAAAGAGTTTTACCGCCACCTAAGTAAGCATGAACTCTTCCGGCTTTCCGGTACTTACGATTCTGAAGAACATAAACTTCTTTGTCGGGATCAAGCCAGGCGAAATCATAAGTATCGCCTTCGGCAGAGTAACCGCTCGTAATGGGGAATAACAAAGTTAGTACAAGTACTTGAAAAAGGAATTTTTTCATATTCGCATCCTGCTTGGAAAAAAACCTAAAAATAAGTGAAGTTTGTCTGACTACTTTCAGCAAACTCCTTTAATATTCATATACTTATTTTATCATAGCGCGGAAGGCTCGCAACTTCCCCCTTCTAAGGAAGGCACAATTTTCCAAATGTACAAGACGGACAATGGCTCTCAACTTTTTGTTCAATGTTTGACAATTTTTGCCAGTAACCAAAAAGCCACTCATTCAAACTATTGTAGTCAACAATTTCGTCGACTCTATTTTCTTCGTCGAGATAGATCAGCGAAAGCTTGATCTGATTTGTCAAAGAAGTGAAACCAAGCTGATAGCAGGCGTTCGCGTAAGCACGAAGTTGAAACCAGTATGATTTTTCTGATTGTTCTTTTCTCTTACCAGTTTTGTAATCCCAAATTTCAACAACTTCATTATCAACTTTAATCATCAAATCCGGTGTCCCAGAAATAGTAAAATTAAAGAAAGGAAATTTAATCAAACTCTCTGCCACAAATTCAGCATTTGAAATATTTTTTAGAAGTTTCGTCCCATATTCCAGACATTTTCTGTCGGACTCATCCTCCAAAACACGTGGCAAAACTAAATTATGCTCTACAATATGGGCCATATTTTCATGGATTCGAGTTCCTCTTTCTGCCGAATTTCCTGAACTTTTAAAACTATTTTCTATAGAGCCCTCTGTCGCCTCCAACTCAGTCGCGACAAATTCTTCTTTTGCTTTCAATTGAACTTCTTCAAACCAAGAATCAACTTCATCTGGAGAAAATTTTAAAATGTTCCCTAAATAAAATTTTCGTGGGCATTGTGCAAGACTTGCAAGTCT
>SBGE01000103.1 GCA_006226755.1 Deltaproteobacteria bacterium
AAAATTATAAGCTGTACGGCCCCTGACGAATGGGCCTTGAAACGCAAAAAATATGATGCAGCCTCCGCTCAACATCAGGCCTCAAGAGAAGCGCTCTCTCTTCTTTTAAAAGAAGAGGGAATTGAAATATCGGCATATGAAATTGAATTAGAAAACTTTTCTAAAGTAAAAGGTCTCCCTCAACATGTCATAAGTCTAAGTCATACCTCTCCTCATTTTGCTGCCGCAGTTATCGGTGAAAATAATATTTTTAAAAGTGTGGGCGTCGATCTTGAAAAAAGTGATCGCAAAATGAAGATCAATAGTGGTCACCATTTTTTAAATGAAGCAGATGATCCTTCCCTTCATCAAGATCTTCTTCGCGGATGGTGCAAAAAAGAAGCGGCCTTCAAAGCTTGGGCACCTTTTTGGGATGATGAAAAAGAAGGCAAGCCTTTTATTCTAAAAGATCTGGATATCAGAGGGGAATTATTCTTTAGAAAAGGATCTGAAGTGAGTCTTGGCCAGGTAAAATTATTGGAAACTAATCATGAGGGTCAAGCACTCTACTTGACCCTGGCCTGGGTACTTATTTAACGTTGATTTTAAACCACAAAAAATTGCGATTTTGTTCGAAGTTAAAAACGTATGCTCTAGTTGTTCCCTGAAATAGATCAAGAACCAAATCTGTTTTGGCATCTTTTGAATGAGTCAAAACCAAATTTGTATCATTGAGTCCTAGTTCCACTTTTTTGATCGTGAACTGGCACATTTCCATATATGTTTTGTAATCAACTCCATTGATTCCAGACTGCTCAAAACGATCCATAAGATAATACTCAAGTCTCGCTTCTGTTGCATAATCAAGACTGTAGACGCCTTCGTAATTGCTGAAGGTCCAAGTGCTTAAGTCGTAAACATGTGGGTTATTGATGATGATTCCGTTTCTGTAACGGGCCTCATAACAGGCTTCACTCTGACCGGAGGCCTCAACTTGAACAGTAAGAAGAACCAAGCTTTCTTTCTCCATGTCTCCATTGAAAGACAGATAAGGAAGGGCCCAAGCTTGTGGAAGGGCTAGGAAAAGTAACAAAATGAAACGAGTCAATTTGAACATTCGATTGGTTCCTTTGTGAGTGTGAAATGTGTGCCTTCTTATAGGAAAGTCAGCTCACTTTGTCATCAATGTCTTCACTGACGCGTTGCATTTTTGCTTTTTCAATAAGTTACATTTCAAATGTCAGATATGATTATTTGATTATCTTTGTCTTTCTTTATAAAAATTTGGATTAAATTATGAGGATTTTATTAGCATTCTTTATTTTTGGATTCCTGAGCGTGGCAAATGCGACGGATGTCGTCCTTTTGGCCGAGAAATTCGACTATGAAGGTGGCTTTTCAATTCCTGTCTACGAGCACTGTAAAGAGAAAGGCTATATCAGACCTCTTAATCCCTACCGAAAAAAATGTGTAGGTCTTTTTGGAACTTTGCGTGGATGGCGACCAGGAACATGCAAACCTGAAAATGTAAAAGATTTCTTCCTCAAAAAACCTATTCTTCAATTCAATGTTTTTGACTTAGGCTACGAAAGATTTTTCCATAAAATCGAATATATCAAAACTAAAGGCTACAAAGTCCGTTACGTTCCAACAAATGAATTTGGAGTTCCTAGAGAAGATCAATCTTGGGAAGAAGATTTCGACATTCCAGAATGTTCAAGTTCTGAAATTCTCATTCACCATGAGGTTGTAAAAGAAATTGAAGCCACTCCTCAGCAAGTGATGCTGTTCTCTGCACTTCATCAAAGAGGTGTTCGAGTTATCGATCAAGAAACATTTACCATTACAGATATCATCAACGGTAAACCTTACGAATTTCAAGGCTTCGGTCTTAACCCTATGGCCAAACTTTGGTACCGCTCTCCAAACTGTAAGGAAGGCGATATCGTCAACGTTGATCCAGGCCGCCTCTACGACTACATCAGACGTCTAGGAGGAGAAGGTACGGGATCAGGAAGAACAGTTGGCGGAGAAGGCACGGGCTCTGGATTAGTCAAAGTTGAAATGACTATGAGTTCAAACGACTTTAAAGACCTACGTTTTGAATTAACTGATTACGAAAGAACCATGGGCATTAAGCCTAGGTACTATGAGTATACAAGAGAAGGAAAAGATATTCCTGATCATCTCATTAAAGTGAACTGCCAGGAGGGCAAGAGATGACGATGGTAAATAACAGCCTCATTCTTAATCAACTTCAAGACAGTGTTCTTAATTATCTGAATAAGAATAAGAACATCTCCTTGAATGGTTTAGCCAAGAGATGCTCTATCAGTGAGCCGACTCTTCGTCGTATCAAGAATGGTCAAATCAAGACATTGCCGACGCTGACAACTATTGTTGATCTTCTTTGCTCTTTGAACAAAGTGGATAAGATTCCTGAGTTGATTGAAATCTACAAAGGTTCGCCAATTGGAGAATTCCTCCAAGAGCATTTTTCAGTACTCTCGAGTAATGATCTCTCATATGAATTCAATCAAGAGCTCGATGAGGCCTTGAGAGATAATATTTCTTATCTAGTTTTCAAACTCAGCTGTAACTCATCAGGAGTTAAGAGAACCAAAATTCAAGAAATGTTTGGAAGACTGGGCACAGATAAATTGAATGCCCTCGTAAACAAAGGTCTGATAAAACGCGATGGTGAAGTCTTCAAGTCAGCAATTGAGGGCTTCTCTCTAGGACACGAAACTTTCGTTGATCACTTCAAAGCTGTAGCAGACTTCATTAAGACAGGTGAGATCGGTCCAAAGAAGAACAACCTTTTTTATAATTTCTCAGAGTCAGTGAATGAAAAAGGAATGAGAGAAATTCTTCAAATTCAAAGAACAGCTCTTAAGAAAATTGCCAAAATCCTGAATGACGAAGAATTTATTGGAGACATTCCACTTTTCGTTCTAAGTGCGATCGATACCCTAGATCTTCCTCAAGCTGAAGAAGAGCAGGATCAAGGTCCTACTCTCCATTAATTGAGAATTTCTTAATTCTTCCCTTAATGATTACTCTAATGCTTACCAAGTAGAACTCTGGCGGCCTTGCCTTCATCCAGAATTTTTATCTCTTTAAGTTTTCTAGGCTCAGTTCCTGGAATAACTTCAATTGTATGAAGAACATCTAGTCTGGAAATGGTGAAGACATAGGGTTTATCTACTTGAAGAATCTTTCCTAGTTCTGAGTAACGAGGTTTGAGAATTCGCATGCCATCAATGGCCAAGATCTCATCTCCTGCATTCAGACCACTCTTATAAGCAGGAGAATCAAGAGTCACTTTATCAATGATGATCTGCTCACCGTTGAAAGTACAATCAGTTCCAAGCCACGCTTTATCGTCCTCTGAAGTCCATACAAACTCGAATCCCATCTGCTTACAAAGAGTTTCATAGTCCACTTCTTCAGTCGTTGTGATCATGCTTTCAAACTTATTTCTGATCTCTGCCCCACCAATTTCCTCTACCATAGAGTAAACTTCTAAGGCAGTCATACCTTCGGCAGGATTATCGAGATATCGCTTCCAAAGAAGCTTTAAGAGGTCATCAATCCCCTTACCTTTCTCTGCCAACATGATATTAAGTCCAAAGAAAACCAGGCCACCTTTGAGGTAGTAACTTACAGAGCTGTTTTTAGAGTTCTCATCTGGTCTATAAAGCTTGATCCAGGCATTAAAAGAAGAGTCTTCAAGACTGTGAAAACGTCTACCAGGAGTACCAAAATAGGCGTTAAAATTCTCTTTCATCATCTCGGCATACTCTGGAAGAGTCACCAAATCAGTTCTAAGAACAATCAGCTGATCCATGAAACTGGTCAGACCTTCTGTCAACCAGTGCATTTTAGTGTAGCCCTCATTTACATAATCAAAAGGTCCTAACTCCTTGGGACGAATTCTTTTCACGTTCCAAGTATGGAAGTATTCATGGGCCACTAATTCAATCCAACGAATATAACCTTTACGCTCATTGAGTTTGAAACTGTCGAAATGGAGAGCTGTTGAATTACAATGCTCAAGTCCACCAAATTTACCTGGAAGAAAATGGGTGATGAAAGTGTATTTGTCTTGGTAAGGTACTCCACCCATCAGTTCAGCTGTGTATTCAACTATGGTTTGCATGTCTTTTTTCAGATTATGAGGATGCTTGATAGTTGGACCATAAAAGGCCAGCTCATGAGGCTTTCCGTGGGCCATGAAACCATCTGTTTCGTGACAACCGATTTCAATAGGAGCATCAATGAAAAGATCATAATCAGGTGCTTCATACTTGAATATTTCTCTTTTTTCACTAATGTCTTTGAGACCAGTGGAAACTTTACTCCAGAGGGCCGGAAATTCGATTTCCAGAGTTGGGTTCAACATTTCATGTCCCATTACTCCCATAAAAACCGATGGCCCATGGATGAAAGCATGACTTTCATCAATATGCGAAGTTCGAACCGTCAACTCGTGACAGTAGATCTCATACTCAACCGTAAACTCATCTGTTGAAGGCTTAAGTTCAGGATGTTCAAAATCGATCTTCCATTGACCTTTATGGGTTTGGTCAAAAAACAATCGCTTACCTTTTGCGTCTAAAACTTTGACCCATCTGATATTTCGTGAATACTCACGCATAAGATAACTTCCAGGTGACCAGGAAGGCAGGAAAAAAGTCAAAGTAGACTCTGACGCTGGGCGCTTCGCTTTGATTGTGACATGCGCCAAGTGATTGGAAGGTTGTTCAATTTTTAGCTTATATTCGAGTTGCATGATTTGCCTCGCCTTGAGATAAATGCTTGATAAATTTAAGATGCTTAGATACTAAGCTATCTAGATTTCTGAAAGTGATCTTAGTCATTTTCTAAGGAATCATCAAGCAACAAACGAGAGACATCAATGAAATACAGAACCGAATTCACCTCCTATGGAGCTCGCGTTGATAAATCCAAAATCAAAGCGCCTCTTGTGGAGTTTACAGAGTTTGCTCTCTCGCAATTGCGGCTCATTCTAGAAAACGACATAACTCTCGAAGACAAATGGCTCCGTCTGGTTGTCTCGGGAAAAGGTTGTGATGGCTTCGATTACTCTGTTGGCTTTACCGATTATCAAGAAGATGACTTTCAGATAGTGATTCAATTGGGAGAAGGTAAACAAACTTTTGTATTGATTGATCCATTTACTGCTTTTTACTTACAACATGTACGAATCAATTACGTTCAGGATTTTGCCAATGATGAAGAAGGCTTCGTTATTGAAAGCCTTTATCAAGATGAGTTCAAAGGTAAATTCTGGAGAGCGAATGAGGAGAAAACTCCTCCCCTTTTGAAACACACATAATTGTGGAGAACTGATGGACTATAGATATCTCAAGGCCTTCATCTTAACAGCGAGAAATGCCAGTTTTTCGAAAGCTGCTGAAGAACTTAAAATCGCTCAATCAGCAGTCAGTCGACAGATCAAACTTCTTGAAGAATCTGTTGGCGAAGAATTGATTATTCGTTCTTCAAAAAAAGTTCTTCTGACTCAAAAGGGCAAAGAACTCTACATTGCTGCTCAACATTTTGATCAAGTTAGTTCAGATATTTTCGAAAAAGAAGATAATAGAGAAATTCGTGTTGGAATTCTTCAAGGACTTTTAAAAAACTGGTTCAATCCAATGCTTTTGAAATTCTACAAGAAGCATACGAGGAATATTACCATAGAAGTTGGTGGTCAACATGATCTCAGAAAAGGACTAGAGAACGGTCACTTTGACATTATTTTCACTACAGAAAATATTCAGTCAGATCTCATCTCATCTCTCAAATTATTTGATGAAAAACTTCTTCTAGTCAGCAAAGATGAAATCAATAGAAAGAAACTGCATGAATACAGATGGATTGTTTATTCAAACGAAGACAATCTCTTTAAACTATCCAAAAAAACCAGCAATCAGATTATAAGAGTTGAATCCATTGCAACTATTACAAATCTTGTGAGAAATAATGTTGGGATTGCCATAATTCCAGAGCATGCAATGAAAAAGACTGATACTTTAACTGCTCATGAAGTGACACAATTAGATAAATCAGAAATCTATATGGCAACATTATCTTATAAAACTATGCCTGCTCATATTGATGAACTTGTTGAGATCGTAAAGAAATCACTCCAAGGTAATTGATGACCTCTCATCTTGACTTTTATATGCTCCTTGCCGGTCTTGGGATGTTCCTCTATGGAATGACGGTCCTTGAAGATTCCCTCAAAAAACTTGCCGGTCCAAAACTTAAAACTTTTCTCAAAAAAAACACCAGTACTCCTTTTAAAGGAATTCTCACTGGTGCTTTTATAACGACGATATTGCAATCTAGCTCACTTGTCTCTTTAATGATCCTGGCCTTCGTTGGTGCAGGGTTGATGAGCTTACAAAGTGCTGTTGGGGTCATTTTTGGAGCCAATCTTGGAACAACAGCTACAGGATGGATTTTTTCGTTCATCGGCTTCAAGCTAAGTATCAAGAACGTGGCCTTTTCAATGTTGGGCTTTGGAGCATTGATACACACCTTTTACTCCAATAAGCCCCGACTCAAATACTTCTCTTTGACACTGATAGGACTCGCTCTCCTTTTTTCGGGTCTTGATTTCATGAAGACCAGTATCTCGGAACTGGGTAATAGTTTTAATATCAAATCCTATGCAGACTATGGGCCTTATCAATTCTTCTTTGTAGGATTGATTCTCACGGCGATCATTCAAAGTTCATCTGCCACCATGGTCATCACCCTTTCAGCATTGAATGCAGGAGTCATCTCTTTTGAAAGTGCTACTGGCATAGTTATTGGTGCTGATATCGGTACGACTCTAACTGTCTTTCTTGGAACTATTAATGCTTCTGGTGACAAAAAAAGAGTCGCTCTTTCGCACTTTTTGTTCAATTTCATAACCATGATTGTTGCTCTGATACTCTTAAAGCCATTGATAGCATTTATAGGATTAATAGGTATTAAAGATCCGCTGATTGGAATTGTCTTTTTTCATTCAATGTTCAATATGATCGGAATCACCCTTTTCTTTCCATTTATTGGTAAATTTTCAGATTTTCTGTCCAAACGTTTTGTTGAAGATAAAGAACGAACTCTATATCATCTCGAACATATATCTCCAGCTGACTCTCCTGAAATCAATCAAGTCTTGGCCGAAAAAGAGGTTGAGGCCTTTATCAACAGAACAGTTTATCTCTCTTGTAAATTGCTTGGACTCCATAAAGAGTTGATCAATAGTCTAGAACTCGAAGATCAATATAAAGAAGGTCTACTCGGACTGGAAGGCTATGAAAAATTGAAAGATTCTCAAAATGAGATTCTGGACTTTTGTATGAAGTCCTTATCTCACAATGAGGTTCTTCCGGCAGTCACCTCACGTTACGCAATTTTGATTGAATCAACCAGAAGAGCAGGAACGGCCCTCAAAAATATCAAAGATGTCACATACAATATCGAAGATAATCGAAGTTTGTTGGTTGATCAGTTTGAATTTGTCTATCAGGAAGTCATAAAATCATTTGAATATTCATTTCTTGAATTGTTCAAAATAATTCACAATGAACCCAATAAAAAAGACCCTGAAGAGTTTGAAAAGTTTTGCCTCACCCAAAGAGAAAACCTCTTTAATCTAAGCTACAGACAGGTGGCCACCAGCCATGTCGAAAAAGTTTTAATTGGAACTTTTCTCAACATTATTAGAGAAGTCTTTGGGTCTCTCAAGCAATTCAATAGATCACTTCAGGTCATGAGAAAAGGCAAATTGAGCTGGCCAAAAGTTGAAGAAGTTGAACAGGCTATTTCAGAGAACACCGAACACGACCATCCATAATCACTCCGCTTTCGCATAGAGTGTACTCATTATGTTGACCGTCCCTCAAAGTTCCAATTGAATATTTTCTGGTAAGAAGAACTCCTTTACGGCCCTTCACTTCTTGTTGATATGGCCATCTGACATCCAACGACTCAATCTTTTCATCTCGAAAAGCGAACAAGATTCCACCTTCATTTTGACTTGGAAGTGGACCCCATGTGGACTGTACATATCGTCGATAGACATTTTTGTCTGTTTTAAGAATAACCAAGGCCCCCAGTCCGTCGGCATTACTCTTCTCTCCCCTCAACCAGAACTTTATGGTTGTACTGTTTTGACGATTGACTTCATTTTGATAGAGATAAATTTTGTCATCAAGAAGACTACTTCGAATTTTTGTCTGACCTGTAAGAATATCTTCTCTACCGTCTTTATTGACATCCACAAGGATGGTTCCTGAAGGATTCATGATATCGATACCGACACTGGAAGCAACATCAATAAAGGCGTGGTTTTCTTCTTGCTTGAATAAAATCAATCGACTAGTTGGAGGAAATCCTGAATTATCAACAATCAAATCCTGAAGGCCATCCAAATCGTAGTCAAAGAAACTTCCTCTTCTGTCACCTTGATTCCATACTCCGGTTCCATCATCCATATGGTATTCAGTTCTGATGAACTTTGGAGGAAAAACAAAACGACTTCCTGTTAAAAAAGCAGATCGATCCCTAAGCTCCGGGTCATAGGAATGGGATAGTTCTCCGACGGCGAGATCCATGATTCCGTCATTATTATAATCGGCACAGGCGGAATAAAAACTATTCCCTCCTCCTCGAGGCACCAACCTCCCCTCAGCATCCTGAGCAAAACCTGAAACTTCTCCATAGTCACGATACATCCGATCTTTTCCACCAGGAGTTGAAATGTTCATCCACATTTTATTTTTATAACCACTACTGACCGAGGCGAGTACATCCGGATAACCATTTTGATCCAAATCACAGATCGTCACCCCAAAAACAGGCATGGCATTTGGGTAACGACTGATACTACTGGAATATTCCCATTCTTTTTCAAGAATCCTAGAAACATCTCTAAAATTGAATCCTTCACCTTTTAAAATTCGATCGGGCTTAGGGATTGGGACTGAACCTGAATTATCAAACCAATTTCCTAAATAGAGATCAAGGTGACCATCGAGATCAAAGTCAAAAAAGACTGCGGAGGCCGTCGGCTCAATAGATGAAAT
>SBGE01000277.1 GCA_006226755.1 Deltaproteobacteria bacterium
GCAATATCGAGACTGTTGATAAAAGAGAAATCTGCTGCAAAATCACTTCCTGAATCAACATCATCTGCATATTGGAGAAAGATGCGATGAATTCTAACTGATTTAACAATTTCTTTATCTATATCCAGATCAGGAATTGTCAGGACAAACTCGTCCAGATCTACATCTTGAGGCCCACTGACTCCAAGAACAATTCTTGTCATTAGTCCTAAAAAGGAGTCCGCGAGCTCTTCAAATTGATTTGGCATTTCTGCTTCTTGGAAGATATCGATGTCTTCAATATTGTATTTAACTTTCAAGTAATAGACGTCATCATCGCCAAACTCAATACTAGTAAGAGTCGAGTCGTCCATAGGTCCCTGCCCCTGGTTTTCAAGTTCCTTCATGAGTTGCTCTCTTTGGAGTTCAGCCAAAGTAATGGGTTCAGCCAAAGGTGTAATTTTTTCTTCGACCTGACAGGAGATCGAGAGAAAGAGAAGAAGAATGACAATAATATGTTTCATGCAAATAACCCCAGTGGGAACGAGGTTATTATAGGGAAAGGGAAGCCCGAGGGAAGGGCCTCCCCTTAATGCATACTTACGCTTCTATGTGGGTTGAAAAGCGCCAATATTTTGAGTTTCGCCGCTATTAGACTCAATATATTTTCTTCGTTCTATGACTTTTGGATCCATGATCCACTTCCAAAGAGGTGGAACTGTTGCCAATAATACCGCTGTTGAATAACCGAAGCTTAACTTCGGATTATCTTCTTTGTTTTCAAGATGAGGAAATTCGACAGAGGCCTTCGCATGGTGATTACTATGTTTTCCAATATTGAACAAAGTAAAATTGGTAACAGCATAATCACAATCCCAGCTGTGCCATTCTTTTACAGGCTCCCAGGCACCATTTGGAAGCTTTGATCGAGAGAGTCCGTAATGCTCAATATAGTTGATCACTTCTAAAAGGAAGATGGCAAATGCTGACTGACCGTAGAAAACAACTAGGCCTTGCGTTCCAAAAACAGACCCAAAAAAGATGCTTAGAACTAGAAAGTAGAGAGCATAGTGAAACATTCTATTTGATTTAAATCGATCAAATCCTTTTTTTCGTTTCACTCTCTGTACTTCGTAATCCCATGCACTTTTAAATGAGCCGATTAATGTTTTTGGTAAAAACTCATAAAGAGTCATTCCCATTGGTGCAGATGCAGGGTCTTCAGGAGTAGAAACATACCTATGGTGGCCATGCACATGTTCAATTCTAAAGTGAGTATAATTCACCAAGCTCATCAGATAAATTCCAAGGGCCCGTTGCCAAGCTATTGGACGATGAATCAACTCATGGGCAGCTACAATTCCAAGTCCGCCTGTCCCAGTTCCAAGACCAATAATTAAGAGAACTTTTTCCAGCAAGATCTCTGATGTTGTGAATCTTGCTACTCCATGAAAAAGAAAAAATGTGATGAAGATAGGAAGTACATAAAGAGTTGAGTTGAGAAATCCCGCACTATCTGCTCCATCATCATTTGGAATTTTATTTCTTATCAAGTTGTCCAATAGAGGATGAATTCCAAAGACAGTAAGTGGACCAAAAGCAATCCACCAACCACTCAATGTATTTCCATACCAAACTCCAGCGAGCAAAACGTAGGGGAGAAGTCGTAAAAGGTAGTTCATAATAATCTCATCTGTTGATTTCTTCTTATTTTACAGGTAAAAATCCTGTCTCATGCTATAATATGAGCAATTACTCATGTTTCTCAACTCGCTTTTATAAGGTGTGTAATTATGGAAAAAATGAAGTTAAATCCCCGAAAAGAGGCAAAGCAAAAGCGCTCGCGGGAGACCGTTAGGGCGATCCTAGAGGCAGCTACTCACATTTTAAACACCAAAGGAGCTGCCGGACTCACGACTAATCATATTGCCAAAAAGGCCGGAGTATCGATTGGAAGTGTCTATCAGTACTTTCCAAACAAGGATTCAATCACGTCGAGACTATTTGAAGACTTTATTGATGAACAAGGACGATTGGTCTTCTCAGTCCTCTCTGAAGTGGAGAATGTGGAAAGCCTCTATGAGAACATTCGTGTAATTTTAAAGGAGCTCTATCGTTATCGTACCGAAGAAATCATTGTGGCCAGAGCTATCGCACATGAAATTTCTAAGGGACAGTTTCATCGAAAGCTCATGCAGATCAAAAGAGAGCTTTCTAAATACATCTTGAGTTTTTTAAATGAATTATTTGATGTTCAAATCAATTCGATGAACCAGATAAAAGTGGATTTGATGGTTGATGGTATGGATAACATGATTTTTTATATGGCAGAAAAAGAAATGACTGAACAAGAAGTTGAAGAATCGATTAGTTTCATGTTTCGAATTCTAAAAAATGGAATAAATGAATTGGAGAAATAATTATTCAGCTTTTTCTTCGAGGATCGTCCATTCTTCAAAGAGATCGTCGAGAGTTTGTTTTTCTTTATCAAGCTTCTTTTGGAGTACAACCAGCTCTTCTTTTGCACTCGCATCCATTGCTGAGTAATCAAATTGATCGAGTTTTTCTTCAAGCTCTGCCACAAGAGCTTCTTGCTTTTCGATGACCCCTTGAATTTCATCAAATCGAAGTTTTTCCTTGTAGGACAACTTTTCAATTTTACTTTCTCCAACTTTGGTTTTTACTTGCTGTTTGGCTTCCATTTCCTTCAATCGATCTTCTAGAACCATGGCATCCATGTAGAGTTTTGCTTGAGAAAAACCACCTTCAAAAATTTCGAGTTGTTGATCATGAATCAACCATGCTTTGTCTGTTACGTTCTCGATAAATGCCCTGTCGTGACCAATGACTATCAAAGCACCTTTATAGTTTTTTAGCTCGTCCTCTAGGACTCCAATTGTTTCAAGATCCAGATCGTTGGTCGGCTCGTCAAAGATCCAGATATCTTGAGCATTCCTCATAAACTTGGCGAGCTGAAGTCTGTTTTTTTCTCCACCTGAAAAGGTTGAGATCGGTCGTTTCAATTCTTCTGATTTGAAAAGGAAACTTTCAAGATATCCTGCTACGTGCTTATTCATTCCGGTATTGGAAACGACATAATCGGTACCTTCTCCAATCAACTCCCAAGGGGTCATTTCATCTTGGAGGGCTTCTCTCTTTTGAGAGAAGAATCCCGTTGTTAATAGATGAGCGCGTGTGATTTCACCTTCGGTTTGAGAGATTTCTCCTAAGAGAAGTTTCAGGAGAGTAGATTTTCCTACACCGTTTCTTCCGAGTAGAGCAATCTTCTCTCCTTTATGGACCTCAAAGTTGACACCTTTAAAGAGCGTCTTATCTCCAAAGGTCATTCCAAGATTTTCAGCCTTGGCAAGAATCTTTGTTTTTCTTCCGCTCGAGGCGATATTCATTGAGACTTTCTTGTGTGCACGGGCCTTGAGGTCAGTAATTTCTTTCGAAAGAGTTGAGTAGTCTTCAATTCGCTTTTTACTTTTGGTTCTTCTGGCACTTACCCCACGTCTGATCCAGGCGGTTTCTCTTCTATGAACATTTGAGAGTTTGGCAATTTCCTTTTCTCTTCTTTGTTCTTCGTCTTGGAGAAAAGTAAGATACTCATTATATGTTCCAGAGAAGGAGTTCAGTTTTCCATTTTTGATATGAACAATTCTATCTACAGTATTATTGAGAAAGGTTCGATCGTGAGAAATGATCATGAAAGTCTTGTCTTGACCTCTTAGTTCATCTTCAAAATCTTCAATGGCCTCAACATCCAAATGGTTGGTAGGTTCGTCCCATAGGATAACTTTTTGAGGAGCTGATAATCCTAGTGAAAGTGCAATCTTTCTTTGCTCACCACCAGAAAGATTGCTGATATCCTGCTCATGATCTGTAATTCCATAGGCCTTAAGATAACTGATGTATTGATTGTAAGAGATATCTTCACCTAAAGAATGAAGTTTTTCATAGAGTGTTGATTGCCTCTCAATGAGTTTGTCGAGATTTGCATCAGGGTCAGCCATTTTTGCTTCGACATCATCGAGTTCAACTTTTACGTCTTTGAATTGAGGATGAAATTCGTAGAAGTAATTTGCCAGAGAAACTCCCTTGATGACGGGAAGCTCTTGAGGAACCAAAAAAATGGAAAACTCTTTACTCTTATCAAAGATAAACGGAGGAACTGTAGTGTCCGGTTTTAGTTCTTCAGTCAAAACTTTGAAGAATGATGACTTTCCATGACCGTTCAAACCTAGAACACCGATACGATCTCCTTGATTCAAAGTAAAATTGACCTCTTTGAAAATTGTTTTCAAAGGGAAGGTCAAAGTTAGATTTTTAAGAGAGCAAATTGGTGTCATAGTCCTAGCGCGGGAAGAGTTATCAGCTACTCTTTCGCAAATCCATGAGTTTGTCGAGTTCTCTTGTGAGATTTTGATAACTCAGGGAAACAAATCTAGGATCGGGAGCTGGTTCACCACTGTGTGTGAGAAAAATACCGTGAACTTTCAGACTCCCGTTGTAGTAGTGATTGGCCTCGTCAATGATTGCGCGAGCGCGATGTTGATACTCTTCATCGAGAAGAATCAAAACATTGTCCGAACCAAATACCACAAATTTAGCGCTTAAGTGACGAAAGAGGCCTTCGGGATTCCAGTTCTTCAAAGAGAAATTCTTCTCTACATGAAGAGGGGTATCCTTTTTCCAACCATAAGAGTAATGACCCAATTGATTAAAAAGTCTGTCTGCAAAATAGCCGACTTTCTTTTTGTCGAAAAGGTGAGCAAATCTCTCTGGGGAAAAAGACATCGATCCTCCGTGTTGTTGCAGGTGGCTAAGTACCCTCATAATCGGTGGCCCAGAGATTTGACGAAGAGTTTCTTGGATAAATTTTTTGGAGGTGAAAATTTTCCAATGAGAAATTCTTTTAATTTTTTCCTAATAGCGCTTCTTGTCACGAGCAAATTAGTCAAAAAAAGGTTTCCATCTGATTCTTGTATGCTACGTTGTTAGGTGAACACATTAAAAAAGGGTATTTAACACAATGAATCTTAAAGTCGGTGATTTTGTTTCAGGTAACGGAATATCAATTGGAGAATTTCTAGGCATTCAGGAGCTTGGAATCCAAGGAACAGACCACTTCATGAAGATAAAGGATAGCCACAAGCAGGCGATTCATTATCTACCCGTGTCAAGTGAATCAAATTTCAGAAAACTACCATCTCGCTCAACTATTACGAGAAATCTTGGAATCCTCAAGGATGAGAAGGCTATCGATATTGGTGAAATTGAAGGTAGCCGTTACAACTATTTTAAGGCCAAGCTCGAGAAGAATGAGTTTAAATCAGAGATCGAGGTTTTCCACGATCTTCAGGTTCTCAAGCGAGATAAAGAAGCTACGCTAGGCGAAAAGAAGCTTCTCAACGGCCTTAAAGAGAAACTGGTATACGAACTTGGGCATATTCTTGCTAAAGACTCCAAGGAAGTAGAAGGAATGCTTGAGCTTCAATAGAAGCGCAGATTCCTAAGGGTTTATTCTTTAAAGAAAAAGTCCGATCAGTGGTTGTATGAAGAAATTTTTGAGTCCTCTCATTTTCGTGGGAATACTTATTAGCATGTTGATGATGTCGTGCATGAAGCAGGAACGTAGACTGCCTGCTTCAGATGACTATTCACCTGAAGTCATAAAGCTCATTAAATCCAAGCAAAATTAAACGAAGAAAGTTTGATAGGAGTGATAAGGGGGAAGGACGTCAAAAAGTCCATCAATCTGAAACTCTGAAGCATCCATATCCCAAGCATCATCGCCATTGCACTCCATGTACATTTTTGTATTTTCAAAACGAATGGTGATTTCTGGAATTGTTCTGTAAGGATAGCCGCTGTAAGGACTGATACCTTCCTCTGATTCTTTAACTTCAATTTCTTCAACAATTAATTGCGAGCGATAGGGAAGATATTGAGATCTAATCCCTACGTGATCGAGATGTAGCCAGCACTTTTTATTTCCGACTACCAAACCTGTTTGACCGTCATTCAAAGGAATGTTTTGTCTGAAGACGAAAGTCGTCCCCGCAGGTAGATATCTAACCTGTTCGGCAAAGGCCATCTGGCCTAAGAAAATGAAGAATAAACTAATCCATATTTTCATCGCGCCAATAATAGCGAATTTTGAAGGAAACACAGCAGTCCGTGTAAAGCTTTCACTCAAAGTAGTTTTCTTGAGTATGAGATATCAGTTAGTTACAGATATGAAGAAGACTAGAGTCTTCTAAATTCAGCTTCAAATACAGAGCCACCTCTTTTGACGACATCGTAGCGATTTCTGACCACAACTTTTTCACCAGATTCTCCACCTATCGCCATTAACCATGAAATCACGACAAGAACGGGGTTTTGTTCCCAGTAAGATAAAGTTGCGAGAATTGCCACCAGAATTCTTGGAGCAAAGAAAAAGCCAAGCCACCAGAAGAAACCTCCAAATGGAACGCTTGAAAACAGGAGAGTCAGTCTTGGAAATAGCGTGATGAAAATTAAAAACCAAACTCCATGGTTGTTCCAGTAGTCTTCGAGACCGAATTGAACATCAGTAAAATTCATCAAAAGAGTTGCTGCACCAGTTATTGCTAAAAATGTAATGAGGATTTTAATCATGATTTGAAGATACAAAATAGGGGCTTGAAGTTCAAGCCCCAGTTATTCTTAAACCTCTTCGAGGTAGACGTGCCATTCTACTTTTGAGTAAGGATCGCTGGCCTTTTCTTTCTTTAGGACTTTGAATTTTGTATTTGGTCCAAAAAGAACTTCTTCTTCATTTGGAAAGGCAGAGATGAATCCTACATATTTTCCAGTTTTTGATTTGATAAAAAACTTCACGTTTCCTTTCCACTTGAAGCCTTTCTTCTTTGAAGTGGAAGTATAACTTTTAAAGTTTTTTATTTTTCCTGGAGTCCAACTGTTTACAGATTTTTTTGTCTCATAACGAACAACATCACCAACATAGTTTGGAAATTTCTCAAGAGCTGTATTGATCAGCTCAATGGCCGGACCATACTTCTTGGTATCTGCGGCTCTTCTTGAACGAAGAGTTCTGTTGTAATCATCATAAAGTTTATATGTACCATCTGTTGTATAAGAATGAATGGCAAGAACACCTTCAACAGTTAACTTGTTATAGAGTGTAGAACTTTCGCTCTTGAGTCTGGCACAAACAGTATCTTTCTTATAATAAAAAGCATCATTTCCGACGATGTCGAGAAGCTGATTTACCTTGTCTTCATTTTCTGTCTTACAGGCAAGCGCTGCAAATGAATTGATCAGTACCAGAACGGCGATCAATATCTTCCAATTGTTCATGTTAAATCCCCCCGAATTTATGAAATTCGAAGAGTTATACACGATTGTCGTATTAGGCTGAATGCTCTTTGTAAAAGCTATAAGCTGCAGAATTCACGAAATGTAAGTCGCTGAATTTAAAAGATATCCTTTTCAAATTCTTCTTGTTCCTCATCGACAGAAACAATTGAGCAACCAAAACGCGGATTCTCATTGAGTTTGCCGACTGCTTTGTGGCCGACACCTCTGGCCTCGACTGACTTGTCTTCCCAGTTCACTTTGTATTTGGCAAAAGTTCTGGATTCCTTTGTAACTTCTCTACAGAAGTTCATAGTTTGCTCACCTACAAATAGGCAAGAGCACATTTCTTTTGCTAGTCCCATGGAAGGAGCTTCTAAATATTTACATCCGGAGAGAAAAATAAGTGTAGATACGAGAAGTACTTTTTTCATTAGTATTCTCCTCCAAGTCGTTTGAGTTTTTTCGGGTTATAGTTTTTTCCCATGGACTCAAATAGCAACTTGTACATTTTGTCTCGTTTTACTTTCGTTTTAGGTTTACGACCATCACTTCCCATTCTCAAAACAATCATATTATGAGATGGGATGACACCCATCGTTTGACCTCTGAAACCCATGGCTTGATACAGATCTTCAGGGGCATGAGGGTAAGGTCTCATCTCGTTCATCGGTAGTTTGTAATTTAGCCACCAGTAACCACCATAGGATTCTCTGTTGAGTCTTCGCTCTTTCTTTTCTTTCTTTGGATTGAAAAGAGCGGGGGATATTCTTTTGGTTGACCACTTAACCCAACCTTCAGGAAGGATTCTTTCTCCGTCCCACATCCCGTCGTTAAGCATGAGCAGGCCTAGCTTCGCGTAGTCTCTTGCCGTTCCCCAGCCACCTGAACCTCCGATGAAAGTACCAGCGACGTCTTGCTCGAATACTAAACTTTTCATATTAAGTTTGTCGAAAAGCTCAGTCCAAGGAAAATCATTATAAGCTTCTTTATCGTTCATCGCTCTTTTCAAAATACCCATGGCAAGAATTGGTTCATGAGTACCGTAATTGAATTGTTCTCCTGGTCGATGCTTCATTTCTCTTTTGACGATATTTTCAGCAACGTTTTCCCAATTCGGCTTGGAGTAATGAACGTAAATGGCATCACTTAGAACAATGTTGGCAGGATGCTCCTCAAAATACTTCAGCCCTGAACTCATATTGAGAACATGATGTAGCTTTACGTCTTTTGCCTTCTCTCTTTTCATTTCTGGATAGTACTTCCAAACAGGATCATCCATGCCGACGATTCCTTTTTTGACTGCTACACCCATAAGAATATTGGTCATGCTTTTGGAGAAAGACCAAAACATATGTTTTTTGGTTTCGTGATGGCCACGGCCATAACCTTCATAAACAATGTATCCATCTTTGATGATCATGAAGACATCAGTCTTGTATTTGGCCTTTGGGTCCCAAATATAATTGAGAAGGTTATTGAATTTATCTTTGTCTATGCCTGCGCTTTCTAAGGATTTGGTTTTCCATTCTTTAGTTGGCCAATAGTCTTGGTTTGACGCTTGGACAGTGCTGGCAAAAATCAGTGCTGTATAGAGTAGAATCGTTTTCATGGGTGAAGATTAGGATTTTTGAAACACATGGTCAACGAAATGGAGTATTTGTTACATGCTCTAAATTCAACAAGTTGTGAAATATTTTATAAGAATTAATTATCTCAATAATAATTGTTATTTGTTATATTTATTTCTTCCAAA